>NZ_JANFYN010000040.1 GCF_024460475.1 Holdemanella sp. MSK.7.32
GGATTATGTGGACTTCTGTAGCATATTGCATGGACTTCAGATAGCGGAATACTCACTTTTTAACTTCTTTTTCTTCTATGTACTTAAAAAAGTTTTCCAACATTCTATCACCAATAAGATTATGCCATATATGTTATAAATTATCCAATCATTACACGTTTATTGTATCTTTTCATACTAGACTCATACGTTCAAGTTTGATGAAATAATCAAAAACAACAAATAAATCATTAGACAAAAAAAAGCGAGTCACACCACAAATAAAGTGGTGAATATGACCCGTTTTAATAAATTCATAAATTTAAGAATTCTAAACTTGAAACAGAAACCTAACAATAATTTGCAGCCAGTATCTTCACATAAACCTACACCATTTTAGAATGGACTAATCATTTACTTTTCTTAAAAAGTAAAGGTTTATGATTAAACGCCATAACCAATACACAAATCATTTGAAGATAGTACGTGTTGATAAATGTACGATAAGATGATGCGAATATTGATGCAGACAATCCTAAAATAAAACGAGCTGCTAGAGAAGCTAAGAAAATAATTCCAACAAAGAAAAATTTTTCTTTATCTAACGTTCTATATAGACAATAAAGGACTGCTAATACAAACATGAATGAACATAGTAAATACAAAATCAATGTAGGTCCAAGAACAATTTCAGGTATATTTCCTGTATACATTTGAATTATAGTAGTAACACGCGCTAAAACAGGCAAATTAATACCTAATCGATTCAACAAAATGAATGCAACTAACGCTAAGTATATCGCAAATAAGATCCATGAAATTATTTTAGCAATTTTGTCATTCTTTCTATACGCGCAAATGACAATTGAAAACAAAAATGCGAATATAATGACCAAAGGCTTTGTAATCATAATTGAGAAAGTTGAAGCAACACCTAAAACAACTTTATCTATAAAAGTAAATTTAGCAAATTCAGGATAGAATGTTTTAGTCTCAGATATTTTACGTAGTTCATTTCCCGGACATAATCCATGGAACGCTAACATCATTAATGCAAGTGCACATGACAGAATTAAGAATCTATTTATTTTCTTCTCCTTGAAATATGTATAAATAATTAAAACAAAAGTAAAGCCGAATATTAAAGCACATAGCTGTTCTTGATTTACTGCATAAATATAGGCTGGAAAAAATACAACCTTTTGAAACATACTTAGCTTTTCATGAATACATGATTTGCAAATCAAATACAGACAATATAATCCTAAACCTAGTGGCCAAGAATAATTGATCATCGTTGCATACCAACCAGCGGAACCAAAATATTTGATTGGAAACGTAATATATAAAACAAACAATAAAATTAAAGCCTTTTCGTTCTTTTCTGTATTCGTAATTCGAATAGAACTGTAATACATTAAAACAAACATGCAAGAATTTATAACCATGAATACAATTCTAGGCAGCTTTAACATTGTCACTAATACAGATTCAATTACCAATCGACTTGTCCAACTCGTATATCTAAATGATAGATAATCAAGCAAATTCATTTTTCCATATTCAGTAAACCATCCATCATCACCAATCGAATAATTCATAAAAAAATGTTCACAAAATATAATCAAAAATATCAGAGCACAAAAAAATACAAACTTATTATTTTTTATTTTTTCAACCATTCCCTATCTCCTCTCATATAAATAATAATCATAATCCATGCCTTCAAAGATTTGAGCATGATGCTTAATGCACTTATAATTCTTATTTAAATCTTCTAAATCTTTTCGGTATCCCCTATTACCAAAATATTCTCGAATAACAACATACTTAACTTTTTTAGATTTAATATAATCATTTTGGCTATCCATAATTATCGGATATCTTTCATAGTCAACATTTTGCCTCATAAAATACTTTACATTTGGCAAAATATCAGAAGCTGTATAAAAACCACCATCTAAATTATCATAATTTAACAATGTCTTGTCATCACTTTTAGAAATGATTTGATCAAATACATATTGTGCATAATAATCCTTTTTAATCGGCATATATTCTAAATTTGTAGAAGCATGTACATTTTGAACCGTTAATAATGCTACAAAGCATAACATAACTCCATAATACAATTTTTTTATTTTATTATTTTTCAATAACAATTCAAATAATTTTAATATTCCAATTAAACCGAAAATAATATAAATTTGAAAATCTAAATAATAATAGAAAAATGCATTCCCCCCAAAAAACACGCCTAAAACTAAAAACGCATATGATAATATCGTGAATAAAACAAACCATACATTTCGATAGATCCATGTACATAAAATACAGGCAAATCCAATATATGTTAAATATTTAATATCGTAATTATAATTTAATTCACTATAACATGCCCAAAGCATATTGTGAATTCTTTCCCTTAACGAAAGTATAGTCGTGTATGAATTCATATTGAACATAAAATAAGATTCAATAAAATCTTTAAAGGCTCCATGAATCATGAAATATATTGAAAATACAGCCAATGGCAAAAACATACCAACTAAAAAAACTACACATGCTATAAAAGCCTCTTTTATTTTCTTTTTTGAAAGCAGAAAGAAAAATGCAAGTGCCATCCATATAAACCAAAATGCAATCAAATTAAATTTCATTAGTGTAACTAATCCTGCATTTAAACCTGTTAAGAAGATCAGTTTATATTGATATTGCATCGACTCCTCATTTAGCAACTCATAAAATGAATAAATACTATATGCAAAGAACGGTAAACAAAATTCTTCACAACTACCGCCTTGTACAAATGATTTACTACTGCATACTACAGGTATAAACAAGAAGCAAACTATCAGAGAATTAAAACGACTTAAAAATTTATTTGAAAACTTGAAAATATAAAAGCAAGTAATCGCCATGGATATCACTTCAAGAACAAAAATACCATGAAGTGTTTTATTACTTAATAAATACCCAACGCCATAAATCAAATACAATAATGGTCCTTTTTGCTCAAATAAGTCTTTGTATGGCACTAAACCATTCACCATACCTTTTCCCATAGTAAAAAAAGCATTACCATCTACCCAATCATTAAATGAATAAAGCCAAGAGTTCTTTGTACAAAACAATAAACTACAGAAAGACACCAGAATTAATAATACGAATAATTGAACATTAAATTTTCTTTCATTAGTCATTTATATTTGATTCCTTTTCAATATATACAGGTCTTTTCTTTGTTTCCAAATATGTCTTAGATAAATATTGTCCAAGAATCCCAATACATAATAATTGGATTCCTCCTATTAAAGTAATAATACATACTAATGAAGGCCATCCAGAAACTGGATCTCCATAAATCAAAGTACGTACGATAATTACAATGATCATAATAAACGCAACCATTGAAAATAAAACACCAAAAATAGAAGCTAATTGTAGTGGTCCAACACTAAATGCTGTAATACCCTCTAAAGAATATTTAAACAATTTCCAAAATGACCACTTTGTTTCGCCAGCAACACGCTCAACGTTTTCAAATTCAATCCATTTTGTTTTGAATCCAATCCATCCAAAAATACCTTTTGAGAAACGATTATATTCAGACATAGATAAAATTGCATCTACCATTTGTCTAGTCATCAATCTATAATCACGTGCACCATCTACAATATCTGCATCTGAAATACGATTTATGATTCGATAGAACATACGAGCAAAGAAAGAACGAATTGGAGGTTCTCCTTTTCTTGTTACTCTTCGTGTAGCTGCACTATCATATCCTTCTTTAACAATTGCATCATACATTTCAGGTAATAAATATGGAGGATCTTGTAAATCCGCATCCATTAATACAGCATAATCCCCTTTGCAATTTTTAAATCCAGCATACATTGCTGCTTCTTTTCCAAAGTTTCGAGAAAAAGATACATATTTTACACGATCATCATTAGCCGCAAAACCCTTAATTATTTCTAATGTTTTATCTTTAGATCCATCATTTACAAAAAGAAATTCAAAATCTACCTCTTTCATTTTATCTGCAGTTTTTACAATTTCATCATAAAAATATGGCAATGCCTGTTCTTCATTAAAACAAGACACAATTACACTAATTAAACTCATTTTAAATACCACCCTTTTTTATTCTTTAACAATTATATACGCTTCAACATATAAAATCCAAACTTTTTTACTCTACGCACTTTACTAAGAAGCTAAATACCATACAATCTAACAATATTAATAAGACGTAACATACAAAGAAAACACGTAATCCGCTCGCGTAAATTGTTGGACTCATCCCCATGACAATTCCAGCACAAAATGTTGCCAACCATAACAAGCTTGATATAATAGCTAGATTCATATCATTTTTTAAAAGATAGAATAAGAACCAACTTGAATATAATATCCAAAACCATATCATTCCAATTGTTAATAATGTTCGAATCGAATATATTTGCCACACAACTTCATCTGCTAAATTATAAACAAGATGATAGTTGATAAAAGTAATAACACACAGGAACAAGTATGATAACATCAATCGTTTATCTTTCTTGTATGCAATCCATCCCATATATAGAAACAAAATGGCGAAATAAACAAATCCATTCTGTATTAACACTTTCATTGTATGAATCAATCCAACTACAATTTTATCAAATAAATTGTATGTATCAAAAGTCTGATACCAACATATAAGTTCTGCATCATAACGAACTTGATTTCCCGGAGCCATAAACATGACAACACAATTTATAAAACCAAAAATAAACAAAGTTACAAGTCCTTTAGATACAGATTTCTTTTGAACAAATTCTATAAATAAACAAATTATAGCCATACAAATAAAAACAGCTGCTGTCTGTTCTGCATAGCAACACAAAAATACCGATAAATAAGATAATATATATCCGAATTTAGAAATCTTTACTTCTTTTATATCGGCTATAAATGGATAAAGACTCATAACTAACATTGCGCATGGCAATAAATAATTGAAAGATCCTGTAATCCATATTGCACCATCATTGAAGGTTGGTTGTGGCATAAATATAAATAAGATTATTTGAAATGTTATTAATAAAAATAAAGATTTATCATTTATATTCTTATTAAATGCTTTGGCAATTTTAACTGTATAGACAGTATTTACAGTCATTATAACTGTATTAAAAAATCTCCAAAGCTTTACTGAATGATATAAAAACATTATATCTAATAATTGTAATGGGACACGTCCACCCCATTTGCAATAAAACTCTTTACACCATTGAAAAACACTTCTGCCATCTAAATTGTGTATATATACTAAATCATCGCCATATAGAACAGCACTGCAACTAATATAATAAAAATACAAAATCCCTAACAATAATGGTACATAAGGAAATAACTTATTCATCTTTTTCATATGTGTATCTCCTGATTCAAATATACAAGATAATTATGGTTCTCTCGATCTGTAAATAAAACGCCTAATCTAAAATCTTTATTTGAATATTTGTTTGGAATATAAGCGACGAATCCATCTCCATTTGATGACAATGCATTGACTTCCTCATTGGTTGCAACAAAACTTTTATTGTATGTTTTACACTTATATACAGTATTATTATCCTCATCAATCAAAACCAATGAATACTTTTTATATAAGTTTACGCCTGGCCCATTAACCCAGTTATTAAAAGAATATTTTATACGACTATCTTTTGCTGCTCCATATACCATGTACACACCATTGTCATGTGTGATGTTATCTATATAAGCCTGAGCTTTCTTGCTTTTAATAATCTCAACCTCACTTAATGACAATTTTGACACTTTTCTAGTTGTAACCATATATAAAGCCATAAAGCAGAATGTTATAACTAAACATAAAACAGTACCTTTATATAATAATTTATGACTCATCTATTTCTCCTAAAATTATTATTTAAATACTACAAGCTTACTTAAAACATAATTAGATACAACTACAACCACATTTGCTAACACTTTACTTACAACTCCATTAACGCATAACATGGATACTAATAACCACATTAAAACCATGTCCAAAGCACCTGTTGCTAATCTAGAAGCAAAAAACTTAGTCATTTCTTCTACTATAGAATTCGATTTGCTTTCGAACACATATTTTCTATTTGTTACATATGCAAATAACACTGATAAAAACCATGCCACACAATTTGAAATCAAATATTGAACATGTAACATATCGGCAAACACGAAATAAACTACAATATTTACAATTGTTGTTAATACACCAAACACTAAATAATTAATGACTTCTTTATATTTAATATATAACTCTTTTACCATAACCTTACCTCTCTCATTTAGCACACACAAACAATCCAGCTTGCTTTGTCACTATAATTTTACCATTATTCTTTAACAATTCTTCAATATATTCATTGAACTCATTAAGTCTAGGGCCCAAGATTTCGTTTTGGTTTCCATGACAAGACATAATATAATCAATCAACGGTTTTGATTCTGTTATTTCTAATGAGTCTTGATAAACAATTCTTTGAACATTGAAGAAGTATTCCTTTAATATACTTTCACCATTTTCTAATCCAAAAATATCATACAAACTATGATTTGATAGATTAATTCTAGAATCAAAGTTCTGTACGATTTCCGTGATTTCTTTCATATGATTCTTTCCATATGTACTACAGTATAGAATTCCGTTTGGTTTTAATACCCTACTTATTTCTTTTAAGCCAAGATTTAAATCATTCAAATAGAATAGAACATGATTAGCTATAATAGAATCAAAGTACTCATCTTTAAAAGGAATCTTTTCAGCATCTGCCACAATACAGTTAAAATCAGAACCTAATTTATTTCTTACTTCTTCAACCATACCTTCACTAATATCCGATAAAAAGATTTCTCGATTTCTTAAATCAATTCTATTTTCTTGCCACAATTTACCATTACCACAACCAAGTTCTAATAGTCTATTGACTCTTGAAAAATCAATTTGATTGAATAACCAATTAAACCAACCCTGCTTATTTGTAGAATACTTTTCATGAAGATTAATCCGATCATTTAAGTTCTTCGCATTCTTATATTGTTCAATAATATTCGTTTCCTCATTTGATAATTGAACTAAAGATAGAATCATATTCCAACTTAAATCCGGCGTTTGACTTGCTCTTTTTAAAGCATCCTTTAATGATTGTAAATGACTAATCTTATCTTCGATCAAATCAATCTGTAAATCAAAGCTTTCTTTTAAGTTCGTATTATCCATAACCATAGGAAAGATTTCTTCAATACTAAACCCCAAGTGTTTTAAAGATAAAATCTTCTGTAACTTTAATAGATCCAAATCACTATATTGACGATACCCATTTTCCATAACAAAAGAGGGTTTTAATAACCCTATTTTGTCATAATATCGAATTGTTCTTTCACTCACATTCGCCAGTTTTGCGAACTGTCCTGTTTTATAATAGTTCATAAACTAAAATAATCTAAAAGCTCCTAATTGAATATTCCAATTTTTGTTATAGTAAGGATCTCCTTTTTGTAGAACATCTTTCCATTTAACTTGGAATTTTTCTACTTCTTTGTTAAAACGCCAATTTTTTTCCTGACTTGCTGCATCATAACCTCTTGATTTAGATTCATAATGATGCCATAAGGCAAAGGCATTATATACAATCAAATATTTTTCTTTACAGATTTTTAAACATAAGTCGACATCATTACATGCCACGACAAATTGTTCATCAAATCCACCAACTTGATTAAACACAGATTTTTTAACCATCATACAAGCAGCTGTAACAGCACTATAATTACAATTGATTCTAGCTCGTACCATATATCCGTAATCATCCTTGTTGATTCCATGATTGACATGTCCTGCATATCCACTAAAACCAACGACTACACCTGCATGTTGTACTGTATCATCTTCATATAAAAGTTTAGCTCCAACAGCACCAACTTCTGGACGTAGAATACATCCAACCATTTCGGATAATGCAGTTGGTGAAATTACTTCTGTATCATTATTCAATAATAATACATAATCTCCCTTTGTATATTTCATTCCAAAGTTATTGATTCTAGAATAGTTGAATTCACCCTTATAAGTAACAACTTGGATGTTATCATGTTGTTTTTTCAATTCTTCATAGTAATCAAAAATTTCTTTTTCTGTACTATTATTTTCTACAATCACTATCTCGAAATTTTTATATGTATTTACATTATATAAAGAATCTATACAAGTTTTTAAAATTGCTTTGTGGTTGTAGTTTGGAATTAAAATCGAAACTAAAGGATTATCCTTTGTACTATAAGTTGTATGATACATACCATACATTGGTTCAGGCATCATTTCAACAGTAGCTTCGACTCCCACTCTTTTATAATGAGCTTCAATCGCACGTTTTCCTGCATCATAGCAATACGTTTTACTCTTTGGATTCTGCGCTGTTGATTCCGGATGCATTCTCCAGTGATATAAAATACGAGGAATGTGATACACAGCATTTGCCTTTTCTACACATCTAAAGATATAGTCATAATCCTGACTACCATCAAATTCACTATTATAGTAACCAACTTCATCCACAATCTTCTTATTCACAATAAATAAGTGAGTAATGTAATTATGAGAACGCAGCAAATCCTCACTAAAATCTGGTTTTAAGTTTGGATCATTATACATTTTTGTACTATCATCAAACTTATCTTCATCCGTATATAGTACATCATAACGATATTCCTGTAGTGCTTTTACTATTTCGTAGAAACAATCTAATTCTAAAGTATCATCATGATCATAAACTGTAATATAGTCTCCTGTTGCCATTTCAAAAGCCTTATTTGTATTCCCAGAAATACCATAGTTCTGATCTAGTTTTTGGAATTTAATCTTATCACCATAACTAGAATAATGTTCACGTACATACTTCTCTACAAAATCGTTTGTACTTCCATCCGCTATACACAATTCCCAATTTGAATAACTCTGATTCACAACTGTATCAATCATTTCTTTTAAATACTCTTCTTTTGTATTAAAAGTAGCTACAAGAATACTGATTTTAGGACTATACGCAAATTTTGTCTTTTGCTGTATTTGTAATGTCTTTTCATTAACCCTTTGTGCAAATAGCCAAGATTCATAATCCGATTCAGATACATAAGAACCATATCTTAAACGGCGTGCTAGTTTTCTTACACCATTATTTTTTAAATATATAACGCCCTTCTTTAAATTTCTCACATTCATATGTCGAATATATCGGCTAAGTCGACCTGAACGTGCAACATTTGTCTGTTGCAAAGGTTTTACAACTGTATCATTATCTGTTTTAAATTGGATAAAATAGTTTTCACCGCTATTACATTTAAAAGAAATACGATATCCACTATTTACTTGTCCTTCTTGAATTAAATGTTTATTCAACAAATCTGTTCTAGGTTCAAAACGATATGAAGATTCAACCAAATTTTTATCTTTATCTAAAACACGAATTTCAATAGGCTTGCCATCAATTGAATACGCCCATCCTGAAGAAGTTATTGTTGAAATTTCTTTTTCATATGTTACTGAATCAATATTAAATTCAATAAAATGATTGTCTTCAATTTCTTTAATACCATCTCTCGATAGTGAAATCAACTTTTCTTCATGCCCATTTGATTTTGCATACAATTTAAAGCTTTCAACATTCGCTTCTAAGCAATCTACACGAATATAAAAGCCAAGGCTTAATTGCTTGTTTTTTTTCTTCAATTCTCTCAAGATATCTGTTCTATAAATCGAATCACATTCAAAGAAAACAGATTTATCATTAACTTTTATCTCATAAGATATCGGTGAATCATCATTTTGAATTCCACACCATCCTGAAACCTCAAAATAATTATGCTCTTTTATTTGCTTATATTTAATCTTATCAATTTTATATTTAAAATAATTTCCCATAATGCCTCCAATTAGCGTTTACATTCTACCATAAATTTGCTTTAACAACAAAAAAGGGATTTCAAAACCTGAAATCCCCTTAATCACTATAATTCCTCTGCGAATCCTTTTTCAAGCTTTTTAAATACCATATAACCAACAATTAAGATTACAATCGCAAGAATAGCTACTGCTCCTAATTGTTTCATTGATGGCCACACATGATACATAAAAATATCACGGTATGAAGTCACCAAAATTGTTAATGGATTCATACGTATAATCTTTCCTAATATACCTGCACCATCCAATAATGATAAATCATAAATAACTGGAGTTGCATACATTCCCATTGTTAATAAGAATGAAACAATATACTCTAAATCTTGAATATATGCATTTAAAGCACTTAACAACAATATGATTCCAAGAATTAGAACCGATTGAATCAACGCTACAACCGGCAACAATAAAACTTGAATTGAAATACCATAGCCAAATGCGAAGCAGAAAATAAATATAATAACACAAGAAATAAAGAAGTTTACTAAACCACTAAGCACTTGTGAAATCAATAAAATTTCTCGAGGAAAATAAACTTTTTTTATAATCCCTGCATTTGCCTTAATAGAAGTCGTTCCTGCACTCACTGTAGTTAAAAAGAAAGTCCAAGGAATTAAGCCCGTAATTAGATAAACCAGATAGTTATCTCCACCAGCCCCACGCATTAAATAAGGAAATACAATCCAATACACAACAACCTGTAATAATGGGTTAATGAATGACCAAAGAATACCTAGAAAAGATCCTTTATATTTTCCACGAATGTCTTTTTTTACATTCGTCTTTAATAGTTCACGATAATCATAAATATCTTTAAATATATGCATCTTTTCACCACCTACTCTAAAGTAAACTGTATACTTTTATCTGCCAAAATTTTTCCGTTAGGTTCTAAACATTGTACATCAACTTTATGAACACCTAATTCTAAATCATTTAATTTAACTTTAACTGCCCATCCAATTGTATCTGGATCCATGTCTCCAGCATATGCTTCTTGATATGCCTCAAAAACATCTTGACGATTATATCTAGTTATACCTTCAATTTCAACACCGTTTAAATATATTCTTAGTATCGCCTCTTCATGATCCGATATTTGCCATCCTCTTAAAGATAATGTGCCATCTGATTTCTTAATAGTTGCAAAATCTTTTGGCGTATCCACAAACACAGCACCTTTAAATAAGTGTTTCCCTTCAGCGATTGCCTTTTTCTTTTCCTCTTTATGATCGATTGCTACTTGTTTTAAATATTCATCAATGACATAAATAGGATCTCCATCCAATTTAAGTTCACCCTTATAAATCCATACAGCACGATCACATAAATCTTTAACAACATCCAAACTGTGTGTAACAATCACAATTGTTTTATCCGAATCTTTTAGTTCTTTTAATTTACGATAACACTTTTCCTGGAAGTGTTGATCCCCTACCGCTAAGATTTCATCAATCAATAAGATTTCTGCATCCACGTTGATAGCTACAGAGAAAGCTAAACGCATATACATACCTGAAGAATATGTACGAACAGGATGATCAATAAATTCACCTAATTCACTAAAATCAATAATATCTTGAATACGAGCATCAATTTCTTTTCTTGTTAATCCAAAAATAGAAGCATTAAAATAAATGTTTTCTCTACCCGTAAAATCCTGGTGAAAACCAGCCCCCAATTCTAGTAAAGAAGTTAGTTTACCATTGGTTTCAACTGTACCTTTATTTGGAAAAATAATTTTAGTCATCAATTTCAATAATGTCGATTTACCAGAACCATTCGTACCAATTAGTGCAACTGTTTCACCCTTTTTAATATCCATATTAATATTCTTTAGAACTTCATGAACCTCAACATGACTTGTTCTCCAGAATAACAATTTATCTTTTAAAGTATGCGCCTTGTCATAATCCACTTTGAATCGCTTAGACATATTACGCACTTCTATCGCATTTTGTGGATCCATTTCAACACCTCAATTCGTTCTATCATAAATAAAAATATAATTACATACCATAATATTATACTACATACCAAAATCATTTTAAACAATATAACAAATCCATTATTCTACCGCGATATGTTTTTAATTTCTTATAATAACTATATCTATTTTGAAACAATAATTTAAAGAAGCTCTTCTTTTTTAAATATACGATATGATTATGCATAAACAATTCTATATCGTTATATTCTTTTATATTTTGTGAATAAAATTCTTTGCAATTTAATTTTAAAATATCTAGCACATATAATGCATCTCTAGCCTTTTGATATCGTTCTTCAAATTGATATGCTCGATTTACATGAGTAGCAGTACCTTGATTCAATGTAGAAACGCCAATTGAATTTTTATTATGAATTCTATATTCAAATAAAGGTTTATTCAAAAAATACATACCCCCATCCAAGGAACCATATAAGCTAATAATCCAATCGTGGGGTATTCTGTCATCAAAATGATTTATAAAATAATCTTTTGTACTTCTATCCATTACAAGTGCACACCCTTGAAAATAATTTCCGTAAATAAATTCATTCGAATTTACTTGAACTAAATCTCCTGATTTTACTTCTTTATTATATAAATTATTATTTGAATAACCTTTTTTTTGCACGGTTGAAATTAAATTGTTATTCTCATCAATATATTCAAAAGAGCTTGATAGAACATGAATATTTTCATTAGACTCCATTATGGAAATCATTTCTTTGACTTTATCCTTTTTCCAAACATCATCCTGATCACACAAAAAAATAAAGTCCCCATTGCACAAATTCATAGCTTTTTTGAAATTTAATTTATAACCTAAATTTTCAGGATTCTGAATTATCTTTACATCATACTTTTCTAACAGCTCAATTGTCTTATCTGATGAGCCATCATCACAAACTATGATTTCATCTACAGACATACTCTGATTTAATATCGATTCAATTTGTTTTTCGATATATTTTTCTCCATTAAATGTTGTCATCGCCACTGAAATCATAATTTCACCACCTAGTTATATAACATTTTTAAAATAATATAATTTTCTATATAAATTAATTTTTTATACACTCGCATTAACCATAATAATAAAGGATTTAATTTATAGTAATCTTTATAATATGCATAAAAACTATCTAAAGTAATTTTTCTCTTCTTTACTTCTGAATTAAAAGACTTATTAATACTTACTGAATGATTGTGAATATATGATTCGTCAATCAATAATTTTGTAGTCATTCCTTTATCTTTAAAATATTTCCCTATACAAGACTCCTCAAAAAATAAAAAAATATTTTCATCATATAATTTATTTGGAAGAATATCTGTTCTTATCATAAAAAATGAACCTTGTACACAATCAACATTTACAATCCCATTTTGTAAATATTCTTTTGCATACCACATAGGTCGATACTTTTTATTTAATATTTTTGAAGAAAAAAGAAAATAATCCTTTACAGTTGGAACTTTCCAAGCTTCTGGAAGCTGTCTTTTTTTATCTGGTTGTAATGTTAATGGAGCAACAATCGCCGTGTTTTCATCAAATGCATCCTTCATTTTTAAAACAACACTTTCTTCAAACACAACATCAGGATTTGCAATGATTATATAATCTACTAAGTTTTTTAAATAATCTATACCTATATTGTTACCATATCCGTATCCACCATTTTTTTCTGATTGTACAACATGAATCTTTTCATTTTCGAATTCTTTTAATTGAACATACGAATTATCTGTTGAGCAATTATCAACAACAACAATCTTGTCTATAGAATTCATAAATTGAATTTCTTTTAAAAAAACCGCCGTAGTTTTTGCATCATTATAATTTAAAACAACACAACCAATCATTTGTCTTCTCCAAAGAAATGATCTTCTAACATCAAACACCAACAATGATAGATTGGTAAATGTAATTCTTGAATCATATATGTTTCTGTTTCAGGTACTTTAACACAAACATCAGATACTGAATTCAACTCTCCACCATTAGCTCCTGTAAGACCTAAAACCTTTATTCCTAAAGCTCTTGCCACAACTGTTGCACTCATTACATTCTGGCTATTTCCTGAAGTAGATATTCCTAAAAAGACATCTCCTTTTCTGCCAAACCCATATAATTGTTGTGCAAATACACCAAGTCCATCAACATCATTGATATAAGCTGTTGTTAAAGCCTCATGAGCAACTAACGGAATAGCCATCAAAGGTCTTTCAAGATTCTTAGCCAAATTTTCTCCTCGAACAGGATCAATCTCAATTAATTTATCTTTTAATTCATCGGGTATTGTTCTAGGTGTTTTAAAACGCTTCATTAATTCACCTGCAATATGTTCTGCATCAGCAGCAGATCCACCATTTCCAGCTATTAATAACTTTCTATCATGTGAATAACATTCTTCTAACATCAAATATCCATCAATAATGTCCTTTCGACACTTCTCAAGTGTAGGATATCGCTTCATTAATAAATCTATATGTTTTTCCAATCTTTTCTCCAACATATTTACAATATCCTTTCTACAATGTCATATAATGAGTCTTTTTCTGTAACTCTTGCCGTAAAACATCCAGCATTTTCACCTGCTAGAATGTCATTATCGCTATCCCCAATCATCCAAGATTTACTTAAATCAATATTAAAGTCTTTTGCAGCTTGAAGCAACATACCAGGTTTAGGCTTTCTACATTCACACTCCACTTTTAATTCAGGAATTTCCCCTTCAAATCCCTTATGTGGATGATGTGGGCAGAAATAGATTCCGTCAAGATAAGCACCATCTTTTCCCAATAAAGTCTCCATTTTATTATGGATTTGATCAAGTTGCTCAAATGTGACTTCACCTCTAGCTACTACAGGTTGATTTGTAACAACAATAGCTAAGTATCCAGAATTATTAATTTTCTTAATAGCCTCAGATGTATTTGGTAATAATTCAAATTGCTCAACTTCTCTTAAAAAACCAACATACTTATTTATTGTTCCATCACGATCTAAAAAGATTGCCTTCTGTTTATTGGACAAATTTTTAGATTGCACTCTTCCTGCTTTAAAATCTTCACAGACTGCATAATATCTTTCAGGTGTTCCCATATCTTTAACATATTCAGGACTATCATAACAATACATCTTTTTAGTGCCTGCAAGAGGTTTAAGTAATTGTCTATCTAAATCTATTTTTTGTGTATATATTACTTGATTCAATACTTCAGGACTTATCACATGTAAACCAGCATTGACGCGATTTTTATAATACATTGGTCTTTCATCTTCTTTAGCCAGCCACTTTTCTACTTGATTGTATTCATTCGAAATAATCAAACCACTATCATAAGGATGACTATTTGGATGTGTAAATAATGTTACAAAAGCATTATGTCGTTTATGAAAATCTACAAAGCGATTAAAATCTACATCAAACATGGCATCTGCATTCAATAAAAGAAAGTCTTCAGTCAACTTATCTTTAATTTTAAATAACGCCCCTGCATTTCCCAATGGCTCTTTTTCAAAATAATATTCAATATGAACACCGAATTTAGAACCATCTTGAAAATAGTCCATAATAACATTTCCCAAGTGAGAAACAGTTAGAATAATATCTGTAAAACCTTGTTTTCTCAAACATTCAATTTCATGCTCAAGTACAGGTTTTCCATCAATTAAAATCATTGGTTTAGGTATATCAGAAGCAACACTTGTGATACGTGTTCCTTTGCCACCAGCCATAATTACGACGTTCATTATTCTACCTCCACTGGTGAATAGTCTTCTGGACCATAATAAATTACCTGAGTACCACTATCTTCAAATTTAAATGGAATATATAATAAATCTTCCATTGCCTCTTTTACAGCAGCTTGTTTTTCTGGAGTAACATAGAAAACTAAAAAGCCTCCACCACCAGCACCTAATAACTTACCACCTAAAGCACCTGCAGAAATTCCTTTGTCATATAAATTGTCAATGTTACTAGTTGACACAGATTTACCTGTCTGTCTTTTCAATTTCCAAGTGACATCAAGTAATCTTCCAAAATCATCTAAATCTTTTGATTGATCCGTTAAAATACTTTCTGCCTCATCCACCAATGTAAGCATCTGTTTTAATTGTTTTGTCTTACTTTCATCATCAAGTTTATTTGCTTTTTGAATTTCACTTGAAAATCGCGTAAACCCAGTAAAGAACATCAGTAAATTATTATTTAGTTGTTGTTTTCTTTGAGGTGAAACAATTACAGGATGAACTGTATATCCATCCGCATTAAAATCAATACGATTAAATCCACCAAAACTAGCCGCAATTTGATCTTGCCATCCTCCAGCTTCATTACAAAGTACTCGCTCTAAATAGATAGCTTCATCAGCTAATTGCTTCTTTGATGCATATTTCCCTTTTAAAGCATAAAATGCATTTAACATGCCTACCGCAAAAGAACTAGATGTACCTAAACCACTTCTAGCTGGTAAATCCGCTTCATAGGTTAATCGTATTTCATGCATATCCAACATTTTCATCGCATTACGAATGGCTGGATGTTCAATATCATCTATATTAGTAACTCGTTCTGTTTTTGAATAACTCAACTCTGTTGAATAATCAAAAAATCTAGGTAGATGTCTAACATTGACATAACAATATTTATCAAATGTTGTAGATAATACAGAACCTCCATTTTCTTTGAAGAAAGATTCCATATCTGTTCCACCACCAAAGAAAGACATTCTAAATGGTGTTTTTGTGATTATCATTTTCTCACCTCATATAATCGATCAAATAATTCAACCGTCTTATTCCAACTAAAATATTTTTGTACAAATTCTTTACTTTCATTAGATTTAAGTTTAATTTTATTCGGATTATCAATTAAATTTAAAATTTCATTTTTAATTTGTTCATCCGTCTGAGCAAGAATTAATGTACTTCCATCCTCATCAATACCTTCAGCACCAATATCTGTCGTAATTACAGGCAATCCTAATCCACAAGCTAATAATACCTTTAACTTAATTCCAGCTCCCAAAGTTAATGGGAAAACTGCAATTTCATTCTTTAAAATCTCATCTTCAATACTATCAACAAATCCAGTAATATGAATATTATCACATTCCTGCTTTAATAATTCTTCATTAGGATGGGCCCCTATAATCGTTAATTTTACATCATCTCTATTTAAAGACTGTATAATCTGGATTAAACGCATTGCAGCCAAATGATTTTCTTCTCTTCCCATCTGCCCAATAAAACAAATCGATTTTTTAATCTTATCAACCTGTTTATTTGAAAGTTCATCAAAGTCTACTCCATAATACGGATTCATTAATTCAACATTATTTAATCCATAATATTCATGAAGTAATCTTTCATCTTTAGAATTAACCGCAATCACATGATTTGCTTTAGAACAATATTCTTTTTCCCATTTTGTAGCTAAATTTAGCTGCCACTTCCAGAATAATTTCTTCAAGCCTGTTGAATCATTTGCTTTTCTATAAAACGACTGTCGAGTCACGTCATGCTCCACAATATTAAACATGATGTTTGGATATTTCTCTTTTACCCAAATATATTGAGCCATCGCTGTATATTCACAATGAATCGCATCAATTTGTTTTTCTTCAATTATTTCCAAGAATTTACGCTTAAATTCTTTAGATGTACGAGCAGAAAACATCAATGGTTTATTTAAATGCAAAAGCCCTTGTTTAATTCTGTCTTTATTTGAAATACGAATAAAATAACTATTGTTCGTATCATATTCTTCTTTTACCAATTTTTCTTCTAAAGGCATAGTAATGAATGATAAAACAAAAACATTATGCTTTTTACGTAATGCTTCTACCTGTTTTCCCATACACACACCACCAGCATGATTTGTATGCAAGCTAGGCACATATGGAGAAATATGCAATATATTCATACGAATACCTCCAATCAAAAAAAATGTGTTAAACACATTTTTATAAATCTAAAACTTTATCTAAAACTTCATAAAAACGTTTTTTTGTAAAATACGTATTGTATAGAGTCTGCATGTTCTTTCTTCTTTGAAGCTGCACGCCCATACTTTCTGAACAAATTTGTTCTGCCACTTCTTTTATATTTGACTTCTTCAAATTGAAACCAATATCCCATTCTTCACAAAAATCTTTTGTGTCCCCTTTAATCGTATTAATAATTGGTAAACCAGCACACATATAGTCTAGTGATTTCATAGTCAACCCAACTACTACACTCGGCTTCATAACATTAAAGCCATAATTGCACTGATCAAAAATCTCTTGTTTTTGAACTGGATCATACACTTCTTTATGGTCAACTACATTGACTCCTACACATAATACTTCTTGAATGAAATATTCTTTATTTTCACCATCACCAATAATATGTAACGTACACTTTTTATGAGCACTGCACTCCCTTAAAAAAGCAGTGATTCTAGGAATGTCTATAATATTATTTATAGAACCCAAGTAACAGAACTGCAACTCATTCTCACTTAAATACGGATTCATTGGCAAACACTCTCTATCAATTGCCCAATATAGAACATTTCCACAATGTACATATTTCTTAAACAATTCACATTCACAGAAAACAACATCCCCACTTGATAAATACTTATCACGATTATTCTTCCATATTTTAAAAGGCAATAATCCCTTATATCGATCAATCGGCATGGATTCTGGCCATAAATCAATAATGTCATACATCACTTTAACATTATGATGTTTCTTTTTATATTTCGCCATTTCTTTTACAAGCGTATTACACGGAATAATACAATGAATTAAATCTGGTTGAATGTCTTTCATAGCCTTTCTTGCCTTTTTAGAAAATTCAATATGAGACAAGATTCTGTCTGCAGAAAGATTCTTATGATACTCTCGAACAGGAATCACAACATCAGCTTTGGCATTATAAACCGCTTTTTTTCTATGCGAAAAATTTGAAGTCACACTCACAACATCAAACCCCTTAGAAGTGTAGTATTTCCTCAATAAATTAATACGATCCAAACATGTATCAAACGCATATACTAATGCTACGACCATAGATAACTCCCCAACCTAAATATGATATAAACGAAGACCTTATAACTATCCCCTAGTTATTATTATCTTTATTATGGATACTTCCCGTACCACCTTCGACAACCCCATCATGTTTTAACACGGAAAAGATTGTCATAAAAAAACATTTCACATCAAATGAAAAACTTAAATTCTTACAATACTCTCCATCAAGCTTAGCCTTAACATCTATTTCCAGCTCATCACGACCATTTACCTGCGCCCAACCAGTAAGACCAGGAAGTACATCATTGGCGCCATAATGATCTCTCAATTCAATCAAATCATATTGATTCCATAGAGCAGGTCTTGGACCCACAATTGCCATTTCCCCTTTAAATATATTAAACAACTGTGGAAGCTCATCCAAAGACGTCTTTCTCAAAAATTTACCAATACTCGTAATATATTGATCTGGATTTTCCAATAAATGCGTAGGCATATCTTTCGGTGTATCAATACGCATTGTTCTAAACTTTAAAATATTAAAATAAGACTTATGAATTCCCACACGCTTCTGCTTAAAAAACACAGGCCCCGGAGAAGTCACCTTAATTAAAACCATTAATACAATCAATAGTGGAGATAAGATTATGATTCCAGCCAAACTCAAAAGAAAATCAATCGTTCTCTTTCCATATTTCGAATACATAAAAACACTCTCCTATTTTTGTAGAGAATTTCTCTACGTAGAAAAGTATACCATAATCAAGGTGTTGAAACAAAAAAAGTTGAGAAGTCAAAATAAATTCCATTTATATCAACTTTATATAAGGGGTATATTAAAATTATGTGATAATGTCAAATAAAAGATGGTCAATACCTGCAATACCAAAAATAGCAGCAGATACTACAATCAAATCTAAAAATTGAACAATACCACGAACCACTAAAATAATAGCCGTTAAATTTAGTCAGGCATCATACAACAACACCGCCGATTTAATTTAAAAGACTACAAACAGAAACCACACCTAAAAGCAAAAAGAACATCGTGCCAAAGACAAAATAATGCGCATGAACAACGGACAAAGTTGTCAAACTAGTATAATCATTAATCTTTGTAAGCTCACGATAAAACACTCCCCAAATCATTGCCAATACTGTATATAATTTAATAACACATATAATATTATTTATAATTCGCACAAAACAAGTAAAATATGTAAAGCTACTTTGCAATAATGATATCTATATTTCTTTTCTTAATTTATTTAACAGTTAAACTTCACTTAAAAAAGGATATATTAAAAATTTTATTAAATGCAGCTATAGAATCGCACTAATATCGACATAATCATCCATACCACATTCCTAAGTATTTTTTCATAGACAGAGTATCATTCTAAGTTCAACCACCAATTCTACACTCACAATTGCTTTCAAAAAATATGTCAAGACGCTAATAACTAATTAGCAGCTAATGTTATAAATATATTCAACTATGAATGAAGTATTCATTATATGAAATATTTCACCATTACTTTTTTTATATAAAAAGAACGACATTGAGAATTCCTCCTAATAAAACGGTTGAACAGTGTCCATCCTCCGCCTCAGAGACTTATTAAAATAACTATATATCTAAACAAGAATATTTTTTTATATTCCTACAATTTACACACATTGGTACGCTACATTTGTTAGAACAGCCACAAATGGTTTTATATTTTAGACTATGCGAGTCTGATACATATTGTGTGTCAATACACCAACTTTTTCTGTTATTGCCGTTTGGTATCATAAGTGTCGAGCGTTTGTTCGTTTTTCCATCGAATGAATGGTAATAACGCTTTGTTCCATGATGTGGTACCTTGATTACTTCATATTTATTATGCATATTAACAATACCGTCTTTATTCTTTTCAATATAATTCCAGTTTCTTTTCATGCCAAAGTCACCTGTAAAAAGAACATTTCTATCTTTTGTATAATTTTGAAAAACTATACTTATTTGATTTCCAAGTTCATTCAATTTCCGAGAAATGTTTTTTGATTGATTTGTTGAATATTTAGAATCAAACTCTGTTTTTAAAAGTAAAAAATCTTCTTTGACTTCATTAAGCAATGACGTATGATTTTGCTCAGTTTGTTTTTGATAATTAGACATAATCTCAATCAATCTATAAGCTAATTCTATAAATGATAATCTAAATATGTACATAAATGATCATTTAAGAATGTACACTTCT
>NZ_JANFYN010000041.1 GCF_024460475.1 Holdemanella sp. MSK.7.32
CGACAATAGTTGGGCTTGCCCCTGCGAAGATAGCTAGCTGCCGGGTCCTTTTTTTATACATATGTAGCGTTTGTCTGCTTTTTTTTTACGCTTTTCTAGCGTATAATACCAATATGCATAAAATTTTGAAATATTGTAAATCAAAACCTATCTATATTATCTTAGCTGTATTACTTCAATTTTTAACACTGTTCTTTTTGGTGAGCTATTTTAGTCAAAGATTCTTTATTGTTTACTATATCTTGATCATATTTAGTCTATGCGTTTGTATGCATATCATCAATCGTGATTCGGATTCTAGTTCTAAATTATTATGGGTTTTATTGATTATGTCTTTTCCAATCTTTGGTGGCATTGTTTATTTATTACTTGGAAATCGTAAGATTCCAAAGGCTTTAATGATCAAAGATAGACAGGCATATTCAGACTATAAAAAGTATGCTCTTCAAAACATTGAAATTTTAAGTGATCTTCATGAAGATGACTATGTCTTAGATAAAATGACATCCATGGCATGGACAAATGGATATTTTCCTGTTTATGACAATTGTTTGTTAACTTATTTTCCTTCTGGTGAAGAACAATATCAGGCTTTTATTCAAGAATTAATTAAAGCCGAAGATTTTATCTTTATGGAATTCTTTATTATCAATAAAGGAGTTATGTGGAATACCATTCTACAGATCTTAATGGATAAAGCCGCTATGGGCGTAGATGTTCGTGTTATTTATGATGATATGGGATCTTTGACCTATTTACCTAGAGATTATGCGAAAATGTTGAATGCGCGTGGCATTCAAACACATGCCTTTAATCCATTACGACCTCAACTGGCCATGGCAATGAACAATCGCGATCATAGGAAGATTCTAGTCATTGATGGTAAGGTGGCCTTTACAGGAGGTTGCAACATTTCCGATGAATATATCAACACGAAAAAACGTTTTGGACATTGGAAAGATATGGGTTGTATGATCAAAGGAGCTGGTGTTGAAATGTTTACCATTTCCTTCTTACAGATCTGGAACTATCAAGCCAGTGAATATACATCGTATTCGCGTTTTATTCAAAATCGTGAAGTCTTTTCATCATTAAAGAATCCTGGATATATCATTCCATTTTCGGATTCTCCAACGGATGAAAATAACACAAGTTTAAATATGCATTTGAATATGCTTGGCTGTGCCAAAGACTATTGTTGGATCACAACGCCCTATTTAATTTTGGATGCAGAAATGATTTCATCTCTAAAACTCGCTGTATCCAATGGTGTAGATGTACGAATTGTTGTTCCTGGAATTCCGGATAAAAAGATGGTGTATGAAGTCACAAAAGCCAACTTTGATACATTGATCAAAGCAGGTGTTAAAATTTACGAATATACACCTGGATTTATTCATGGCAAAGTTTGTATCGTTGATGATTCGAGTGCTTTAGTAGGCACAGTGAATATGGATTTTAGATCGTATTATCAACATTATGAATGTGGTGTATGGATGCATGAAACTACTTGTTTAACAGATATAAAAAATGACTTTGAAGAGATATTCAAAGTCTCACATGAAGTTTCATTAGAGGAATGTGTAAACACAAATCCAGCTGTGAAAGTATATCGAAATATATTAAAGGTATTTAGTCCTATCATGTAGGAATAAATACCTTTTTTTCTATTTATGAATCATTTTTTCAGGGTGCACATACAAATCGAATTCTTCACTCGTCAAATAACCCAAATCTAAAATGGCTTCTTTTAAAGTTAAGTTATTTTTGAAGGCATGTTGGCTTGCATGTCCTGCTTTTTCATAGCCAATCACTGGATTTAAACAAGTGACTAACATTAATGAGTTATGTAAGTTTTTATCCATAGTTTCTTTATTGGCCTTTAAACCATCTAAACAATGGATGGTGAATGAGTGAATCGCATCACTTAATAATTGAATGCTCTGATCCATATTATAGGCAATCAATGGCATAAAGACATTTAATTCAAAGTTTCCTTGGCTTGCCCCAATACCAATCGCCGTATCATTTCCCATGACCTGTACGGCAACCATAGTTAAGGCTTCACATTGAGTTGGATTGACTTTACCCGGCATAATACTAGATCCTGGTTCATTGCTTGGAATATCAATTTCATGAATGCCACTTCTTGGGCCACTGGCAAGCCATCTTATGTCATTCGCAATCTTCATGCAGTTAGAGGCAAGACCTTTTAAAGCTCCACTTGTATATACCATGGCATCCTTACTTGTTAGGGCATGGAATTTGTTTGGATCTGGTACAAAAGGAAGATGTGTCTTTTCAGAAATGATCTTTGTGACGACTTCATCAAAACCTTCTGGACAGTTGATTCCTGTACCTACAGCGGTTGCACCACAAGCTAGTTCATACACATATTTTAAGCTATCGATAATTTGAGCTTTACTATGCTCAATCATAGAACGGTATCCACTTAATTCTTGTGAGAAATATAATGGAGTGGCGTCTTGAAGATGAGTCCTACCAATTTTAATAATGCCTTCGTTTTCTTCTTCTAGTTTTTTGATTTGATGAATCATTAAATCCAATTGTGGAAGTAGCTCAGCATTGATTTTTTGTGCTACCATGATATGTAACGCAGCCGGAAACGTATCATTTGAACTTTGGGATGCGTTAACCGTATCGTTTGGATGGAGAATGTTTTCCTTTGCGTATTCATTTCCTAACATGGAAATGACTTCATTGGCATTCATGTTGGTTTGTGTTCCAGAACCTGTTTGCCAAACATGTAAAGGGAACTGGTCTAAATATTGTCCGTTTTCGATTCTTTGACAGATTTCGACAATGGCTTCACATTGTTTTTCAGTAATTTTATTGAAATGAAGGTTGGCCTTGGCACATGCTTCTTTCAATATCGCAAAACTATGAATCAAAGAGGCAGGCATCAATTCCTGTCCAATCTTAAAATTCTCTAGACTTCTTTGGGTTTGGGATTTCCAATATTTGTCCGCTTCGACTTTGATTTGTCCTAAGCAATCTTCTTCTATACGATATGTACTCATTTTGTTCACCTCTATGAAGTAGTTTAACATTTTTTTAAAAAATTGTCTGTATACATGTTACAATAGATACGTAAAATAAAAGGAAATGAGGAATACTACATATGCGAATGAAGGAGCCATATGAAGCTTATTTAGATGATTACAATTGTTTGGATGTTTATATGTCCAAAAATTTTTTTGGTGGAAAAAGTCGTATTTTCCATATGAAAGATACAAAGGATCGTATTATTCCGTTGACGATTCAGTCTCAAAGTGATCTATACAATGGATATACGCATTATTCATTGTCTTTAAACGGGAACTTGGAAATT
The DNA here is from genome assembly GCF_024460475.1 of Holdemanella sp. MSK.7.32. Lineage (GTDB taxonomy): Bacteria > Bacillota_I > Bacilli_A > Erysipelotrichales > Erysipelotrichaceae > Holdemanella. The sequence goes on from NZ_JANFYN010000041.1 coordinate 3,353, forward strand.
GGTCAAGAATACACTGTGTATGATGAACATTGTAAGACTTGTGTTGCCAAATACTCTCATATTGTTAAAACAGAGCGCTTTGCGAAAGAGTTTATGTATGAAAAAGAGGATCTAGGAGTTACATATACACCGGAAAAGACAACCTTTAAAGTATGGGCACCCACCGCATTAGCAGTGAATGTAGGATATGTCTTAAACGGGAAAAAGATCGTTGAATCGATGTCTCGACAGGATAAAGGGGTTTTCTCGCTTACTATCAATAAAGATTTAAATGGAGTTCACTATTCTTACTTAGTACGTGTGAATGGAGAATATAAAGGGGTAACAGATCCTTATACTTGTTTTAGTGGTCCGAATGGCCAATATAGTGTGATTGTAGATCCTAAGAGTTTAAAACTTCCAAAAAAAATCAAATTGAAGCCAATGGATAGTGAATGCGATGCGATTATATATGAGGCAAGTATTCGTGATATGACAAGTCAAACTGGAATTGGTGTGAGTCATCCAAAAAAATTTGTGGGATTTACGGAAGAAAATGAAATCACAAAAGCACACAATACGGGTTTTAGTTATTTAAAATCATTAGGTGTGACACACGTACAATTGATGCCTGTATTTGACTTTGGCAGTGTGGATGAAGTGTATCCAAATATTTTCTATAACTGGGGCTATGATCCTGTACAATATCGTTGCTTGGAAGGGGCTTATTCACTAGATCCAAAGAATGCGAAGTTACGTATCGAGGAGTTTGCGAATTTGGTGCATGATTGCCACAAGGCAGGCATTCGAGTGAATTTGGATTTGGTGTTTAATCATGTGTATGTCAAAGAAAATTTTGCGTTAGAAAATATGGTGCCCGATTATTATTTCTTAATGAATCGTGAAGGTGAATTTTCGAATGGAAGTTTCTGTGGCAATGATATTGATACACAGCCATATATGGCGCGTAAATATTTTTTAGAAACTTGTAAGAAGATCATTGAGTTATTTGATGTGGATGGTTTCCGTTTTGATCTAATGGGAATTCTAGATTATAACTTAATGAATGAAATTAGTGAAGAATGTAAAAAATTGAAACCGGATTTTATGATTTATGGGGAAGGCTGGAATATGCCAAGCTTTGTGGCGGAAGAGATTCGTGCTTCGCAACTGAATCAAGCTAAGATGCCACATGTTGGTCATTTCTCGGATCGTTTCCGTGAAGTGGTTCGTGGATCGAATGATGAGCTTTCACGAAAAGGCTTTGCGTCAGGACAAGCCGATTTATTCTATCAAGTAAAATGTGTAATGGCCGCAAGCTGTATGGACCATGTGTTTGATAGTCCAGCGAAAGTCATTAACTATGTAGAGTGTCATGATAATCATACGTTGTGGGATAAAAACAGAGTATGTTGTCATGGGGAGAGCCGTGATCTAAGAGAAAAACGACAGATCATGGCCAATGCGATGGTATTACTTGCACAAGGGGTTCCATTTATTCATTGTGGTCAAGAGTTTGGTCGCACTAAACAAGGTTTAGGGAATACATACAATCGTTCGGATAACTACAATCGTGTGGATTATCAAAGAAGGGATCATCATATTGAAATTGTAGAGCGTACAAAGGAATTGATCCAGCTTCGTAAAGAACATCCTTGTTTTAGATTGAGCACGGTTGAAGACATTGAAAAAGGTGTTCAATTTGATTCGATCTATGATCAAGTCTTAGTCTATTCTTGTCAAAAAGGGGATGATCATTGTGTAGCTTTCTTTAATCCAACTAACATTCCTTATGATTATCATTTAGACCAAGAAGCTAGAGTCTTGTTTGATGATGGAAATAGTAATGCGTTAGAAACACAGGATATTCATATAGCACCATTTAGTGTCGTCGTTTGTCAATTTGGCTTGACGGCGTAGAACTCAAAACATATAATATAGGTTAAATTGAGAAGGAGATAAACAATGGCAAAATTTTTTGAAGAACCATCTAGAACGTTCAGTGAGTATTTATTGATTCCTGGTTACACAGGTCCGGATTGTACACCGGATAAGGTGAGTTTGAAAACGCCTTTAGTAAAATTCAAAAAAGGTGAAGAACCTGCACTATCTTTAAATATTCCAATGGTAAGTGCTGTAATGCAGGCTGTTAGTGGTGAAGAAATGGCTTGTGCACTTGCACGTGAGGGTGGAGTAAGTTTTATTTACGGTAGTCAAACAATCGAGTCTCAAGCCGCTATGGTTCGTAAAGTAAAATCGACTAAGGCTGGATTTGTTGGCAGCGATTCAAATATTAGCCCTGAAGCAACATTAGAGGATGTAATTGCTCTTCGTACTAAGACAGGACACTCAACAATGGCTGTTACTGACAATGGTCAAGCGGATGGTAAATTAGTAGGTATCGTAACAAGTCGTGATTATCGCGAAAGTCGTATGGATCATTCGATCTTGGTTAAGGAATTTATGACACCATTTGAAAAATTGATCGTCGGAGATGAAGATATTACATTGTCTGAGGCAAACGATTTAATCTGGGAACACAAATTAAATCAGTTGCCTATCGTTGATAAAGAACAACACTTAAAGGCATTCGTGTTCAGAAAAGACTATGAATCACACAAAGATAATCCAAATGAATTATTGGATGATAAAAAGCGCTACATTGTAGGTGCTGGTATCAATACACGTGACTATGCGACTCGTGTACCTGCTTTAGTAGAAGCTGGTGTAGATGTTTTATGTATTGATTCAAGTGAAGGATATTCTGCATGGCAAGCTGAAACAATTAAATGGATCCGTGAACACTATGGTGACAGCGTAAAAGTTGGAGCTGGTAACGTTGTAGATGGAGATGGTTTCCGTTTCTTAGCGGATGCAGGAGCTGACTTTATTAAGATTGGAATCGGTGGAGGTTCTATCTGTATCACTCGTGAACAAAAAGGTATTGGTCGTGGACAAGCTACAGCTACAATTGATGTTGCGAAAGCTCGTGATGAATACTTTGAAGAAACTGGAATCTATGTTCCAATTTGTTCAGATGGTGGTATTGTACATGATTACCACATCACATTAGCATTGGCATTTGGTGCTGACTTCGTTATGTTGGGTCGTTACTTTGCTCGTTTCAAAGAAGCTCCAAATAAGATTGTAAGTGTAAACGGAAATTACATGAAAGAGTACTGGGGTGAAGGTAGTGCTCGTGCTCGTAACTGGCAAAGATATGATGTTGGTGGAGACAAGAAAATGTCTTTCGTAGAAGGTGTTGATTCGTATGTTCCTTATGCAGGTAGCTTAAGAGACAATGTAGGTCTATCTTTATCTAAGATTCGTCATACAATGTGTAACTGTGGATGCTTAACAATACCTGAACTTCAAAAAGATGCGAAGGTTACATTAGTATCAAGTACAAGTATTGTCGAAGGTGGAGCTCACGACGTTGTAGTTCGTGATGAACATTTCGACGCAAAACCACAATAATCTCAAAAGGACTTCGGTCCTTTTTTTCTTTATGAAAATACCTTATAATACTTGTATGGAAAAACAAAATGATTTATTGATGGATTCAAGTATCCTCTATCGAAGTACACAGAAATATTATGATAAGATGCTGCAAGATTTGAATTTGAGTTATGCCCAGCTTCCCATCTTGATTGAAATCTATGAGAATGAAGGTATTTCCCTCCAACAAATTGTACAGGTTGGTGGATATGACAAGGGTACGGTCACAAAAAATGTTCAAAAATTGAATACTTTGGGTTATGTTTCCATCTTAACAAGTGCCAAAGATAAGCGTGTTAAAGAATTATATACGACGGCACTCACCAAAAAACATATATCTGAAATCTATGGGATTCGTAGAGACTGGTGGCATCACATTACACAAGATTTAACGGCAGAGCAGATTGAAGTTTTTTCTACGTTTTATCAGACTTTATCCAATCATGCCAGAAGCTATGCGGATTTGGAGCAGACCAATCTGCAGTTTTATAAATTAAAAAAATTATCTTTATCGGATTATGATTCACATTTGAGCTGTTCTTTATATACAGGGGGATGTAATTTAAAGTGTCCGTATTGTCATTCAAGAGATTTGGTGTATTTAAAAGAAAACATGTATCCGATCGTTACGGAAAAAATCAATGAATATTTAGAGAGTCATCGCAAAGATTTAGATGGCATTTATATATCGGGAGGAGAGCCTTTGATGCATGAGGGGGTTGTTTCCTTTCTACAGTATGCCAAGACTTTAAACTATAAAATTAAAATTCATACGAATGGTATGTTCTATGAACGTTTAAAAACAATCCTTGCACAAAAATTGGTAGATCATGTCAGTCTAGATATCAAAAATGCGCCGAGTGCCTATGCGAAAACGTGTGGGGTTGAGGATATGGATCTAAAGGATATTGAGAAGTCTTTAGATTTGTTGAAGCAATCGGCTGTACCATATGACATTTGTGTAACTTTGGTGGATGAATTGCATAATCAAGCAACGATAGAAGAATTAGGACAATGGATCCAAGGCGTGGATACAGTGATTTTACAGCCTTTTGAAGATAGTGAAACGACCATTGATCATTCGTTGCATCGTCCTAGTTTTGAAGTTGTTTTAAAATATAAAAAGATATTCGAAAAATATGTTAAACATGTAAAGATAAGGGGGGATCAAGCATGATCGAAGTCGAAAAAAGAGATGGGTCCATAGTTGGTTTTGATCCGTCAAAAATCTTTTCGGCCATATCCAAAGCGTTTGATTCTTTACATATGGAAAAAGACGATGCGATTATCAACTTACTGGTACTTAGAGCCACGGCTGATTTTCAAACGAAGATCAAAGACAATCGCATTAGTGTAGAAATGATTCAGGATAGTGTTGAAAAAACGTTATCAGAATCTGGCTATTATCCGGTCGCAAAGACATATATTTTATATCGTAAACAAAGAGAAAATGTACGTAAGATTCAATCGACGGCCAATGAATATATTCATTTAGTCAATTCGTATTTACACGATAATATTTCTTTGGAAGATGAAAACTCCATGGCAACGTATTCTGTGGGTGGTTTGATTTTATCCAATTCAGGTATGATCACTTCGAATTATTGGTTAAGTGAAGTGTATGATGCCCAAATTACCAACGCACATAAAAATGGGGATCTATATATTCATAATATCAACATGTTGACAGGATGCAGTGCAGGCTGGTCTTTAGAAGATCTCATTTTAAAAGGACTTCCTTCTGTGAATAAGATGATTTCATCCCTTCCTGCCAAGCATTTATCGACGTTATGTAACCAGATGGTCAACTTTCTAGGAATCATGCAGAATGAATGGGCCAGTGCCCAATCCTTAGCACATTTTGATACGTTACTCGTACCTTTTATTCATCAGGACAAGCTATCTGTCAAGATGGTCAGTGATTGTCTAGAAAGCTTTATATATGGGATAAATATTCCTTCAAGGTGGGGTACCCAAGCTCCTTTTAGTCAGATTACTTTGGATTGGAATATTCCGCAAGAATTTATAAACAAAAAGGCAATTGTAGCCGGGTGTGAATGTGATTTTACATATGGAGATTGTCAAAAGGAAATGAAGATTCTTCATGATGCCTTATTTGAAGTTATCAATAAGGGAGATATTTCAGGTCGTGGTTTTCAATTTCCAATTATTGCCCTTTACTTAAATCCAGATTTTGATTGGATGCACGAAGAAGAGTTGTTTAAGGCTTGTGCCAAATATGGAACGCCTTATTTTTTGACAAAAGAAAAACAAGATGTGGAAGGATATTTTGGCTATAAACCTTTATGTGGAAGTATGGGGGTTGTGACATTAAACATAGTGCGCTTAGCGTATCTTTCAAGTAGTAAGGAAGATTTCTTTAAGCGTTTAGATAATTTAAGTGATGTGGCCCTTCGTTCTTTTGAAGTCAAGCGACAAGTGTTAAATCAATTGTTGGAGGCCGGCTTATATCCATATACCAAGGCCTATATATCGGATTTTAATGATTACTATGGTACTTTAGGTATTGTGGGTATGAATGAGGCTTGTTTGAATGCAAAATGGTTAAAGAAGGATTTGATGGATCCAAATGCACAAGCATTTTCCATGGAAGTGTTAGAGTTTTTAAATCACAAACTTTTAAATCAAAGTCAAAAAGTTAATTTAGAGGCTACACCGGCAGAAAGTGTATGTACGCATTTTGCCCAAATTGATAAGGAATTGTATCCAGAAATTCAAAGTCATGGATATTATACGAATTCAACGCATTTAGACGTCGCCAGTACGGATGATGTCTTTGAAGCTTTACATATACAACAAGATTTTCAAAATCAATATAGTGGAGCCACTTCATTTCCAGTCTTCATTGATCATGGGATAGCGGACTGGAAAATGGTTGCCCTACTTGTGAAGACCATTTATGAAAATTACGATGTGCCTGTATTCACAATTACGCCAACATATTCGGTTTGCGAAGAACATGGCTATCTATTGGGTCATCAAGATATTTGTCCGAAATGTTCGAAATCAACCGAGATCTATTCTCGTGTTTCAGGATATTATCGAAACTTAGAGGATTGGAATGAGGGCAAACAAAAAGAGTTTTCAAGAAGAAAGACATATTCGATTTAAGGAGGGGGATTATGCGAGAAACAATCGGTTTTATCGGGGCTGGAAACATGGGTAAAGCCATGATTGAAGGAATCTGTCAGAACCATGTATTTAATACAGTTTGGGTGTGTGATCATCACCAGGAAAATTTAGATGTACTACATGAAAAGTATGGAGTCGAAACGAGTTTAGATGAAAAAACAGTAGCACAAAATAGTGATGTATTGGTGTTGAGTGTGAAGCCGAAGCATTATCCAAAGTTGATTGAAACAATCAAGGACAGTGTCAAATCCGATGTGATTATTGTGGATATTGCGGCAGGTGTAACTATTTTAGATGTGAAGACATACTTTGGCAAAGATATAAAGGTGATTAAGGCGATGCCGAATACGCCCGCATTGGTATTATCTGCGATGAGTGCCATTTCGTTTGATGATTTGGTTACTGAAGAAGATAAAGTTTGTGTTCAGTCTATCTTTAATAGTTTTGGCAAATGCGAAGTGGTTGAAGAAACCATGATGGATGCCGTGACCAGTGTGAGTGGTTCAAGTCCTGCTTATGTCTTTATGTTTATTGAAGCGATGGCAGATGCAGCTGTAGCGCAAGGATTGCCTCGAAAACAAGCTTATACATTTGCGGCACAAGCCGTTTTGGGAAGTGCAAAGATGGTCTTAGAAACAGGTATGCATCCAGGTACCTTAAAAGATATGGTTTGTTCACCTGGTGGAACAACGATTGATGCAGTTTGTGAACTTGAAAGAACAGGCTTTAGAGCGAGTGTTGAATCGGCTATGCGTATTTGTGGTGATAAATCAAAGAAAATGACGGAGGGAAAATAGATATGAAAAATATTTGTATCGGATTGTTTGAAGGAGAGACTTTACCGGAAAGTTTAGCGGCTTTTAAAGATGTAAAATTGGATTTAGAATTTGGTAAGGTGACTACAATCTATACTTTACATCAATTGGATTGTGAAAAAATCGTAGTCGTTGGTTTAGGTGATGGTAAAAAGAATATCAAGGAAGCTTTTAGTAAAGTAGAGGCGGATGACTATTTAGTATATGTCAATGAAAACACGGCGTATGCGGCTGGTTTTGGACTTGTATATGGTGCGTATAGTTATAAAGAGATGAAGGTGTATGATTTAGAGAGCGATGGTTTTAAAGATGAATTTGAAAAAGGTAAAACAGTAGCTCGTATTGTAAATCATGCGCGTGAAATGAGTGATATGCCCGCAAACTTTTTAACACCAGATCATTTGGTGGATGAAGCGAAGATGGTGGCTGAAAAGTATGATATGGAAATTGAAGTATTAGCACAAGACGATTTAGAAGAAATTGGTGCCGGTGCTCTTTTAGCTGTCAATCAAGGTTCCGACAGACCATGTTTTATGGTGGTTATTCGTTATGATGGCGGTAAGGAAGACGAAGACTATACAGCTCTTGTTGGTAAGGGCCTTACATATGATGCGGGTGGCTACAATATCAAGTCCAATATGCATGGTATGAAGTATGATATGTGTGGGGCTGCCAATATGCTTTGTGCTTTAGAATTAGTAGCTGAATTAAAAATAGAAAAGAATATTGTGTGTGTTTTACCAATTACTGAAAATAAAATCAATGGTCATGGCTTTGTGGATGGGGATGTGATCACAAGTTTGAGTGGTAAAACGATTGAAGTCACAAATACCGATGCCGAAGGAAGATTAATTTTGGCGGATGCCTTGACAATGGCTCAAAAATTAGGAGCTACACGCGTCATTGATATGGCAACTTTAACGGGTGCTTGTGTTCGTGCTTTAGGTAGTACATATACTGGAATCTTTAGTAATGATGATAGTTTCTATTTGCCTTTCTTGGGTGCTTCAAAAGCTACAAAAGAACAGATTTGGCGTTTACCTGTAGATGAATATTTCCATTCGGAATTAAAGTGTTCTAAGGTAGCGGATATTATCAACTCAAAGACTTTGGGTGGAAATGCAAGCTTGGCTGCGGCTTTCTTAGAAGAATTTATTGAGGAAGGCACTCAGTGGATTCACTTGGACATTGCAGGAACGAGCGATAAGGATGAAGTGGCTACAGGTGTTATGATTGAGACAATTGTTCATTTTCTTGAAAATGAATGTAAATAAAATGTAACATATTGAAATAACTTACAGAACGTGGTATTATCATACGTGTTTAGAAAAGAGGACAAATTTATGGAAGTACAATTTGTAGAAAGTAAAAACTTAAAAGAAAAACCGACTGGAGCTTTAGGCTTTGGTAAATATTACACAGACTATATGTTTGTGATGGATTGGGATGCTGGTCAAGAATGGCATGATGCCAGAGTCGTACCTTATGGACCATTAGAATTTGATCCAGCAAGTATGGTATTGCACTATGCACAAGAAACATTTGAAGGTATGAAGGCGTATCGTACTAAGGATGGTAAGGTTCAATTGTTTAGACCTGAAATGAATGCGAAGCGTTTTGCGAACTCCAATAAACGTTTGAGTATGCCAACTTTACCTGTAGATATGTTTGTAGATGCTGTAAAAACAATTGTAAAATATTCAGAAGACTGGATTCCAACAGGTGAGGGTGAATCTTTATATATTCGTCCATTTATGTTTGCGACTGAAGCTGCGATTGGTGTACATGCGGCAAGTCATTATAAATTTATGATTATCTGTTCGCCTGTTGGTGCTTATTATGCAGAAGGCGTGAACCCAGTTAAAATCTATGTTGAAGATGAATATGTTCGTGCTACTAAAGGTGGTACTGGATTTACAAAATGTGGTGGAAACTATGCAGGTAGTTTAGCTGCTCAGGTAAAAGCTGAAGAATTGGGTTATTCTCAAGTTTTATGGTTGGATGGAGTTCACCGTAAATACATTGAAGAAGTTGGTTCAATGAACGTTATGTTTGAAATTGATAATAAGATTGTGACAGCTCCATGTGAAGGTACAGTACTTCCTGGTGTTACTCGTGATTCTATTTTACATATCTTGAAAGACTGGGGATATGAAATCGAAGAAAGACATTTGTCTGTGGATGAATTGATGGAAGCAGGTCACAATGGTAAGCTACAAGAAGCTTGGGGAACAGGTACAGCTGCCGTAATTAGTCCAATTGGAGAGTTGTACTACAAGGGTGATAAAGTTACTGTTTCTGATTTTAAAACGGGTGAATTAACACAAAAGTTATATGATACATTAACAGGTATTCAATGGGGTACAATTGCAGATCCTTATGGATGGACTGTTGTAGTTGACTAATAAAAGGAAGGTGTACGATGTACATCTTCCTTTTTGCGTGTATAAATAAAGTAGAGATGGTCTTTATCTACTTTGTTTCATAGCTTTTAAGTGTGTATTCAGTATGCATCTTATAGATGATGCATTGAATGACATTATCCATTAATTCTTGTTCTGAATTGGCGTTTTCAAATAGGATTGTATTTCGGTTGTTTTTAAAAACGTCATTTAATGAATCTTCAAACCTGGATATAAATAAGTCATAGGCTTGTTCGATGGTTGAATCTTTCATATTAGTGTAAATATGAAGTAAAGATGTGATTTGTTGCATGGAATAACATCTTTTTAGGATGGTTAAAACTAAAAAGTAGGCTAAATGACTTTTTGTGTAGTGTTTTTTGACGGGTGGATGGACAATACCGGTTTTGACATAGTTGTTGATCATGGCTTTGGTGATGAACTTTTCATCATAGAAATAAGTATCTTTTAATTTCTCATTGATGTAGGTGATCACTTGGTCCATATATAGGTCAATTTCGGGTAGTTCGGTCCACTTTGGAAATGTATAATTTTTCATGATTTGATTGTAACATAAAATAAATTGTTACACAATCTAGAAATTAATACTAGATGTATTGACTTCTTGTGACATCTATATTATTGTTTATCTAAAGAGAGGTAAAAAAAGAATGATTCATATTATTTCTGATTCATCGACATTGTATTCGATTGAATCGGCAAAGAAAAAAGGGTTGTCGATTGTTCCTTTGAATATTTCTGTGGATTCACAAACATATCGAGATTTTGAGGATATCACAAGTACACAATTATTAACAATGATTGAAGAGCACAAGATTCCTAAAACTTCACAGCCAAGTCTTGGAGAAAAGATTGATTTATATAATAAACTTTCTAAGGATGGTGATGAAGTGATTGATATTGCGATGGCTTCTGGTTTAAGTGGAACGTACCAGACGGCTATGATGGCAAAGGATTCTTGTGACAATCCCGACTTAGTACATGTCGTAGATTCGCAGACGTTGTGTGGGCCACATCGTTTGATGGTGGATACGGCTTTAGAAATGGCAAATAATGGGGCAAGTGCCAAGGACATCGTAAAGATGATCGTACAAAGTCGTATGCAGGAAGAGTCGTATTTGGTTCCTGTTGATTTTCAATTCTTAGTTCGTGGTGGAAGAATCAAAGGGTTAGCTGCTACATTGGGTGGTGCATTAAAATTGATTCCAATTTTGAAAAAAGGCGTTGATGGCATAGGCTTAGATAAGTTTGGCGTGAGTCGTACGTATAAAAAGGCTGTCAATATGGTGGTTGAAGATTTTAAAAATAATGGTTTTGATTCCAATTATACATTTTATATTTCACATGCCTTTAATGAAGATTTGGCAATGATGTTTGAAAAGAAAATCAACGAAACATTTGAAGGTGTAAAAGTTGTGATTTATCCTTTATCTCCTGCATTTATTACGCAGGGTGGACCTGGATGCGTTGCCGTACAGGCAATTAAAATGGCTTAGGAAATTTTCCTAAGCCATATTTTTTTTCATTTCTTACCTTAGAATACCATTTGACCAAAGTAAGCCACAAAACTCATGATGATGATAAAACCAACACCATAAGGTAAGATCATGGATAATAATTTAGAATCTTGACCTTGTCCATCGACACTGCTTAATGCGATGGCGATAGATTGTGGTGACAACATTTTACCGGCTGCCACACCCAAAGAGTTTAGTGCGACAATCCAATATGGATTGGCATTCAAGCTTTGGGCTGCGCTTTCTTGTACGGCACCAAATAATACGCCTGAACTTGTACCTGAACCCGTCACAAATGTTCCTAGACAGCCGATCCATGGGGCAAAGAATGGATAGAAGCTTCCTGTAACCGCAATGGCGAAAGATGCGATACTCGCAATCATACCTGCATATCCCATGATTTTAGCACATCCAAGTACACATAGCATGGTAATAATGGTTTGCGACATCTGTTTGATTGTGGCAATAAATACAACTTTGAAATCTCTAAATGTAGCTTTTTGAATTAAACCACCCAAAATAGCTGATAAGAAGATCAATACACCTGGTGTGTTGATCCAAGTAAATGTCATTGTGCTAGGATTGTCTCCTGTATAAATAATGGCGGTTGATGCGAATTGTGACAAGTATGTATGGATTGGAGCTACTAATTTTGAAGTCGATAATAAGAAGATAAAAATAAAGATAAAAGGTGACCAGGCCGTTAATGCCTTTTTAACCGTAATTTTTTCGTGTGCTTCTAACTTCATTTCGTATTCAGAATTTGGTTTTATCTTAGACCCCAAAAGAATGGTACATAATAATGAACAAACGCTTCCTACCACAACACATAATTCGGAACCTACAAATTTTGCAACGATCATTTGTGGAATCAAGAAGCTTAATCCAGAAACGAAAGTAAGTGCTGTTACGCCTTTTAATGCTTTAAATCCTTTTCCTGTGACCATAACGATCAAGAATGGACATAATAACATAAATGGAGCTAATTGAAGGGTTTGTGTAAATGCAAGCTGAGCATTTTCAAGACCAACTAAATTAGCCAAAGTGACCGTTGGAATACCAATGGAACCAAATGGAGTGGGAACTCCGTTGGCAATTAAACAAACTAAACAAGAGAATAAAGGATCAAAGCCTAAAGCTACAAGCATACTTGCAGGAATGGCAATGGCAGTACCAAAGCCGGCCATACCTTCCATAAATCCACCAAAGCACCATGCGACAAGTAAGACAAGAATTCGTTTGTCGCTTGAAACGCTAGTAATCATTTGTTTAATGATTTCCATACCACGTGTGCGTAGTGATAGGTTATAAGTAAATACGGCAGCAATAATCACAACAATAATAGGCCATAGTGCCATTAAGAAGCCTTCACAAGCAGCCGTCATTGTATTTAGAAAACTTTGTTGCCAGATTGCAACGGATAATAGTACAGAAATAATTAAAGAACCAAAGGCAGCTTTATATGTGGGCCATCCAAGTACGGTTAGCGCAAATATTAGCCACAAAATGGGACAAAGCCCCAAAATAAAATATAGAAAACTCATATCATCTCTCCCTTATGTGTGTTGATTATATCAAAGTGAGATAGTTTGTCAAAACAAAAACGCTAAAAATAGGCATGTAAGCGTATGCAAGTAACGATTGTGGGTTATATTTGTGGTCAACAAAAAATTCAAAACAATTTCGATTATTTTATGGCGTTTTTAGGTTAAATGATGTATTATAGTGGTACAAAGTAGCATATTGTGTCATAGAGTGGGGGTGAAGACACATGTTCATGGGGGAATACGCGCATAACATAGATCGTAAGGGGCGATTGATTATGCCAGCTAAGTTTCGTGAGGAACTAGGTGAACATGTTGTCGTAAACCGAGGACTTGATGGATGCCTGTATGTATATACGGTAGAGCAGTGGCAGCAAGTGTATCAAAAGCTATCAACTTTGCCTTCGACAAATAAAGACGCACGTATGTATCAGCGTATGATGTTGTCAAAAGCAGCAGAATGTGAAATGGATAGTCAGGGTCGAATTTTAATTCCATCCTCTTTAATCGCCTTGGCTGGACTTGAAAAAGAATGTTTGATTATAGGTGTTGCGAACCATTTGGAAATTTGGTCTAAAGATCGTTGGGAAGCTTTGGAAGAAGAGCAAAGTGCATCTTTTGAAGAAGCAGCGGAACACTTATCAGAAATTATGGGGTAGTAATGAATGGAACATATTAGTGTATTATTGAATGAATCGATTGACATGCTACAAATAAAAGAAGATGGGATCTATGTAGATTGCACTCTAGGTCGAGGGGGGCATAGTAGTGAAATCTTGAAACGTTTAACAAGCGGACATTTATATGCGTTTGATTGTGATCAAAATGCGATTGATGAAAGTACACCTCGTTTGCAAGCAATAGGGGATAATTTCACTTTGATTCATTCTCCATTTGAGAATTTAAAGAGTGAACTTGCCAAGCGTGGTGTTGATTTCGTTGATGGAATCTTTATGGATCTGGGTGTATCGAGTCCACAATTTGATGATGGCCAAAGGGGGTTTAGCTATCGTTTGAATGCGCGTCTAGATATGCGTATGGATCAGTCACAAGAATTAGATGCCTATGCAGTAGTAAATACGTATGACAAAGAGGATTTGATTCGTATTTTAAAACGTTATGGTGAAGAGCCATTTGCGGTAAAGATTGCCAATAAAATCTGTAGTGCTCGAGAAAATGCACCAATTGAAACTACATTTGAATTGGTGGATGTGATCAAATCAGCCCTTCCAGCTGCGGTATTAAGAAAGAAGGGGCATCCGGCAAAGCAGACGTTTCAGGCAATTCGTATTGAAGTAAATCATGAATTAGAGCAGTTAGAAACCGTATTGCATGATGGCTTAACTTTATTGAAGCCACATGGAATTATGGCGGTAATCACATTTCATTCTTTAGAGGATCGAATTGTGAAAGAGATTTTTAAAGAGGTGGCCGTTGCCAAAAAGGTAAATAAGCGGTTGCCACAAGTGGGGACAGAAAATTTAGAATATCAGCTGGTGAATCGAAAACCGGTTTTAGCAAGTAGTGAAGAATTAGAGAATAATAATCGTGCACACAGTGCCAAACTAAGAGGGATAGAGAAGAAAGGATGATGCATATGCAAAGAAGTTTTAGATTAACAAGAGTACTTGTTTTAACTTTATTTGTGTTGTCTGCGGTCTTCTACTTCGTATCAAAAACATATGTAAATTCAATGAATATTTCGCTTTCTGTAGAAGAGTCGCAATTGAGTGATGAAATTGCACAGAAAGAACAAACTGTTGAAGAGCTCCAGAATGAAGTCAATACATTACAGGAAAAGGGCAGACTGTTAGGTATGCTTGACAATCAGGTCTCTGATCATGAAAATAATATATATGTAATGAATGACTAGATGGAGTGGTGATGTATAATGTCAGTTCGCAAAAGTAATAGAGAACTGTTAAAAATGATTAGTCGAATGACATTAATTGGAACATTAGTAGTAGCTAATGTTCTTTTCACTATGGTGAGCCATAAGCATATATGGTCCCAAAAAAGTGCGTTGGATCCAAGAATTGCGTCAAGTATTGTGGAAAAAGCAGTTACAGCTAAGCGTGGAACAATCTATGATCGAAATCATACGGTGATAGCCCAACAAACACAGGCATATACAATCGTTGCCTATTTGGATAAGGGGGTTGTGGATGTCAATGGGAATCCCAATTATGTCAAGAATATTTCATCAACAGCTAAAAAACTAAAGAGTGTTTTGGGTGAGGATGTCAATGAAAAGTCGTTAGTCAAAATTATGAAGTCGGCTAAAAAGGCGGGTAAGTCGCAGACAGAACTTGGTTCGGGGACGAAGCGTATTAAAAAGTCGTTGATGAAAGAAATCAAAAAATTAAAGATTCCTGGTATTGGCTTTATTGATGCGGTATCTCGTTATTATCCGGCTACGCCATATTCTTCAAATTTAATTGGGTTTGCGGCGTATGATGAAGATAAACAATCGATTGAGGGTAAGCTAGGTTTAGAACTTTCTTTAAATGCGTTATTAAAGGGAAAAAACGGAAAAGAACAATATCAACAGACAGTGGATGGATCGAAGCTTCCGGGTACGACAAAAGTGATTGAACAAGCGAAGAATGGTAAGGATGTCGTTTTGACTTTAGATTCGGAATTGCAGTCAACCGTAGAAACGCAATTGCGCTCGACTATGGAAAATGAGAATGCCAAATCGGCATGGTGCATTGTGATGGAAGTGGATACGGGTAAAGTCTTGGCTTGGGCAAGTTATCCTACGTTTGATCAAAATGAACATAAGGAAATTCCAAGCTATCAAGATGCGATTAGTACGAGTACGTATGAGCCTGGATCTGTTATGAAACCATTTACGTATGCGACAGCCATCGATACCAATGTGTATCCATACAATAAGACGTATGTGTCATATCAATTCTGGTATGATTATGATGTAAATACAGGTAAGATTACGCGTTTGCCTATTGGAACCAATTCACCATATCCATATATTGCGGATGCCTTGGATGAAAACTTTGGTACGATTTCGTTTGATCAAGGTTTAGCGTATTCGAGTAACGTAGCCATTTGTGAGTTATTGGCTAATTATATTAATTATTCGCAATACAGTAAGTATTTGGATGCGTTTGGCTTCTTTCAAAAAGTGGATACACCCTATGTGGATCAGTCTTTGGGAGTTAAAAATATTGGTCTTCCTACAGATTACTTGTCGACTGGATTTGGACAGGCAAGTTCAATTACGGTGTTGCAGTTGTGCCAAGCCTATACAGCTATTTTTAATGATGGAACGATGGTACGTCCGTATGTGATTGATTCGATTGTGGATAGTGATACGGGTAAAGTGGAGAAGAAGTATAAGAAAAAAGCTGTGGGTACACCGATTTCTAGTACAACCGCAAAAGAAGTGCAGGAATTGATGTCGCATGTTACAGATGATGGGGCGAGTGGTGCGCGCTTTAAAGTGGATGGTGTGGATCTTTTGATGAAAACAGGTACAGGTCAAATCTATAATACGGATTTGGGTAAGTATGATTCGGATTATCATACTTCAAGTATTATGGCGGCAGCGCCAGCCAATGATCCAAAGATTATGGTGTATTATGGCTTGGTTTCGCCAAACATTACATCGTATTCGGCAGAACCCTTTAAAAAGATTGTGCGGGATACGTTGCAGACATGTGGTATTTCAACAACACCAACAAATGATACACAAGAGTCGTATGAGGCTTGGGAAAGTTATGAAATGCCTAGTTTAGTGAATCATACGATTGATTATGCGCATGAGAAGATGAAAGATAAAAAGGTACATTTAGAAGTGATTGGGGATGGTTCAAGTGTGATTGAACAATATCCTGATGCATCGGTAACTATCAATTCGAATGATCGTGTCTTTGTGTTGACCAATGGAAATAAGATTACAATGCCAAATATGTCGGGTTGGACAAGGAAGGATTTAACGGTTTTCTGGCAACTTACGGGCATTAGTATTAAGACGAGTGGTTATGGTAAGGTAACAAGTCAAAATGTAGAAGAGGGGACAACAATTTCTACGGACACAAAAATTGAGGTAAATTTAGAGTAAAAGAGCGAAAGCTCTTTTTCTTTGGCATACAAAAAATGGTGGATTTGGTTTTCAAGTTGACAAAAGTCATTTGTGTTGGGTAAAATTAGTTCCCGTTTTCGACAGTTATATAACGCAACAATGAGCGTAAACCTTTAGTTCAAAG
>NZ_JANFYN010000042.1 GCF_024460475.1 Holdemanella sp. MSK.7.32
TTTTATACGCAAAACTCGATAATGTTTTGTTTTCCTTCTTTGGTCGATAGAGCATCCTTGTTTTCAACTGCTTGAAGTTCAAGTCTTCAACTACTAGACTCTTCTTCTTGGATTTACATTGTTCCATGATTTCAATGGCCAACTGATACAGTTCTTCATTTCGTTTATTCTTTGTATTCTCTTTATGGATTGGATACTTCTTGATCAATACGATATTTCCATCCTTATTGGTTTCACATAGTGCTATATGGTCCACATTGATATCGATTCCTATTGCTCCATACAATGTATCTGTCTTTGGAAGATTCATATGTTTTTCAAATATAGCTTTCACAATAAAGTATTCACCATAATCCATCAACTCATAGGCTACTGCCTTATTAGGTGAATTGTGTTCTTCATTGACTCTTGCATACAATTCATCCTTGTATTTGTGAAACTGCACCTTGAATACAATGTCTTTCTGAGTACTCCGATAGGTCAACATATCATTCTCAACATTTAATTTGAAAAGGTTGTTTGAATACTTGCCCTGCCTTCTACCAGTAATAAGCATTCTTCTTGCTCTTTTAAAACGATATGTTTTTAAATAACCATTTTTCAAATTCTTTTTGCCACCAAAACATACAGAAGGCATCTTTCTTTTAAGTTTGAACTCGTTTCGATTTCTTCTGAATTTAAGATTACGAATGATGCTCTTCAATCTTTTGATATTTGGATCCAATACCTGTACCTCATACAGATAATCTTCTTCTGTATATTTCTTTTTCTTGGATCTGTTGATCAGTTTCTCTTTTTCCTTTAAAACCTTCTTCAATTGTTTCTCATTCTTTTTGATTTTCTTGTCTATCTTTTTGATACGAGTCTTGATCAAATCACGATCTTCCTTTTCTCTACATTTAAGACTCTTCACCAAAGCCTTGGCCTCATATATGGCAGACAAAGGAAAATAATCACTTGTACCATAGAAGGACTTGATCATTCTTTGATCCGTTTCTGAATAGGTAACATCCTTATAGGCACGATCAAAACAGATTTTGAATGCCTTATGAAGCATACAGTTATACAGTTCAAGATCCTTTTTAATGATGGATTCAGCTTCTGATTCTAGATCATTATAATAGATTCTTTGCGACATTGAAAACACCTTCATAAGACAAGTCCTCCTGTTCTATCTGACTCTATTATACTATATTCAAAACAGATTTAACAGATAGATTTGAGACTTTCTAATTTATTTTATTTGTATCATTATATCATCAATTTGATTATGTGATATTTATCGGTATTCTCACATGTTCACATTAAATTCACATTGGACATATTCAAGTCCTTATCATTTACCAAGTCTTGTTTATATCTCTATTTAATTCTATACTTCAATTATGGATACAACTTATCATTCAAACATTCCAATTGAAACTCTATCACTTTTAGATTGTAATGTTAGAAACTTCAATTTTATTCATCCCATCAACAATATCTTCTTCGATAATATTGACTACATTCGAAAACTAGATGCTTCCGGTAAAGCTCGTCCATGCATTTTAGACAATGTAGAACGTTCTCTTCTTTGCCACACATGTTATCTTGGCTTTGACCAATTTGAATGTCCCGATTGTGACAACTGGAACATTATCCCTCATTCATGCCATTCCAGGTTCTGTAATGCATGTGGTGTTAAATATGCCAAACAGCTTGCAGCCAAGGCTACTTCTTTTTTGTCTTGACTGCCCTCATAGACACATTGTATTTACTATTCCTGAAGAACTTAGAAACTGGTTCAGACAGGATCGCACTCGACTCAATCTATTGTTTGTTGCTTCTAGAAACACCATTTCCATTCTTACCAATAAATCTCTTGCTGATAAACTCAAAAAGAAAAAGCTATCTGATACCCACTATATATTCAAAAACATTCCTGTTCATAATGAGTTTGGTATGATTGCCACTATACATACTTTTGGAAAGGACCTTAAATGGAATCCACACATTCATTGTCTTATTCCTGAATTAATCTATTCTTTAAAAAAAGATAAAATCAAAACATTTCATCATTTCAATTTTACTAAGCTTAGAAAAACTTTTCAGTTTGAATTAATTCGACTCATCCAGGAAGCTGGTGGATTAAAGAAACCTGAAGAAAAGAACAGACTCTATAAGAAGCATCCCAAAGGATTCTATGTCTATGTCAAGTTCAAATCAGATGACAACGATTCAAACAATGCTTCATCTAATAAAAATAGTAAAGATATTCAAGGCTGCATAAACTACTTCATTCGCTATGCAGGTAGACCTGCCATGGCTGAAAACAGAATTACAGAATACAATAAAGAATCAAATGTCAACCGGTTCCTTTTTTGATGATCATAAGGATAAAAAAGAGCTAGAAACTAGCTCTTATAAGTGTAGTACTCTTTCTTTGATTTCTTGTGTTCGTCCTTGATTCCAGAACTGTGTACCGATATATCCACAAGTACGACGAGCCACATTCATTTTTTCTTGGTCACGATTTCCACAATTTGGACATTCCCAAACTAATTTATGGTTTTCATCTTCCACAATCTTGATTTCTCCTGTATATCCACATACTTGGCAATAATCTGATTTTGTGTTCAACTCTGCATACATAATATGATTATAAATATGTTTCATAATTGCCAAAACAGCTTCAATGTTATTTTCCATATTTGGAACTTCTACATAGCTAATGGCTCCACCTGGAGAAAGTTTTTGAAACTGTGATTCAAATGTTAATTTAGTAAACGCATCAATTTCTTCTGTTACATGAACATGATAGCTATTTGTGATATAGTTCTTATCCGTTACATGTGGAATAATTCCAAAACGCTCTTGTAGATGTTTAGAGAACTTAAATGTAGTTGACTCCATAGGAGTTCCATATAATGAGAAATCAATATTTTCTTCTGCCTTCCATTTAGCACAAGCATCATTTAGATACTGCATAACTTTCAATCCAAATGAAGTTCCTGGCTCTTCAGTATGAGGGTGTCCAGTCATATAATATACACATTCACATAATCCAGCATATCCTAAAGAAATTGTAGAATATCCACCAAATAATAATTTGTCGATTGGCTCTCCTTTTTTCAAACGCGCCAATGCACCATTTTGCCATAAAATAGGAGCTACATCACTTGGTGTACCTAATAATCTTTCATGACGACACATCAATGCCTTTTTACACAACGCCAATCTTTCATCCATGATTCTCCAGAATGCTTCTTCATCCTGTTTACTAGAACAAGCTACATCAACTAAGTTCAAAGTAACAACACCTTGGTTGAATCGACCATAGTATTTTGGTTTACCATTTTCATCTAAATATGTAGTTAAGAATGAACGACATCCCATACATGGATAACAATGCCCTTCTCCATTCGCATCTACTTTTAATTCCAACATTTTCTTTTCAGAAATATAATCTGGAACCATACGCTTAGCTGTACATCTAGCCGCTAATTCTGTCAAATACCAATATTTAGAATCTTCTTCAATGTTGTTTTCTTCAAGAACATAAATCAATTTAGGGAAAGCCGGCGTAATCCAGATTCCTTTTTCATTTTTAACACCCTTGATTCTTTGTTTCAACATTTCTTCAATAATCATAGCTAAGTCATCACGAGTCTGTCCTTCAGGCACTTCATTTAAATACATGAAGACAGTCACAAATGGAGCTTGACCATTTGTCGTCATCAATGTGATAACCTGGTATTGAATCATCTGTACACCTTTTTCAATTTCTTTACGAACACGCATTTCTGCCATTTTATTAACTGTATCTTCAGATGAATCTAGATTCAATGATTCTAATTCTTCTTTTACTTCACGACGTGCTTTTTCTCTTGAAACCTGTACAAATGGAGCTAAGTGAGAAAGTGTAATACTTTGCCCTCCATATTGTGAACTAGCAACTTGCGCAATAATTTGTGTAGCTACGTTACATGCTGTAGAGAAACTATGTGGTTTTTCAATCATTGTTTCAGAAATAACTGTACCATTTTGAAGCATGTCCTCTAAATTTACTAAACAACAGTTGTGCATGTGTTGTGCAAAGTAATCTGAATCATGGAAATGAATAATACCTTTTTCATGAGCCTCCATAACATCTTGAGGTAACAAGAAACGTTTTGTGATATCCTTTGAAACTTCTCCAGCCATATAATCACGCTGAACACTGTTTACTAATGGATTTTTATTTGAGTTTTCTTGTTTAACTTCTTCATTATTACGCTCCAATAAAGACATGATCTGTTTATCTGTTGAATTTGCCTTACGAATTAAAGCACGTTCATAACGATATGTGATATAGTTGTGAGCTACTGCAAAACAACGATGTTCCATCAATTCTCCCTCAACCATATCTTGAATTTCTTCCACATTTGGGCTTCTCTTCAAGTTTTCACATTTATCGATAACACTTTGCGTAACAGAATGAATCAATTCATCTGTCATTTGATTGTGTGTTGTAGCTTTATTTGCTTTTTTGATTGCATTTTCAATCTTTGATGCATCAAAAACGACTTCTTCTCCACTTCTTTTAATTACATTCATATTAATCCTCCTAAAAATAGTTGAACCTTCAACTATTTTTCGTATACATCTAGTATACTAATAATTTTTTCTAAAACAAGCCTTTACATTCATACAAAATAATGCTTGACCTTTAAGTAAAGGAAACCAGTTTTTTATTTTTTTAAAGTCCGCTAATTTGTGTAAATATTTTAATTTCTAACCAATTTTGTGCAACCCCCTTTATCATTAAGATAATACTAATATTGACACTTATTGTGTCAATTTAAATAAATTATAATAATTAATGATAAATTCACATACACTTGATACAATAAAAGAAAGAAGCAAAAAGGAGGTCACTATGGACTATAAAATCAAAGGCGATTCAGATTGCCCTATCATTGAAATCAATCTACAAAATAATGAAACAGTAAAAATCGAAAGAGGCTCTATGGCCTATATGTCAAACGTTGTGATTGAAGGTAAAATGAACAGTAACAAAAAAGGCATTGGTGGTGTATTAGGCGCCTTAGGACGAAGCCTTACCAGTGGTGAAAGCATGTTTATTACAGAGGCTACCGGAACAAGTCACGATGGATTGCTTGGTATTGCACCTTCTATTCCAGGAAAAATCGTATGTTTAGAGGTTACACCAGCATGTCACTACTATTTAAATAACGGTGCTTTTTTGGCATGCGATAACACTGTTAGCTACGAAATGAAAACACAAAGCGTTGGAAAAGCATTATTCGGTGGAACCGGTGGATTCTTTGTCATGCATACATCTGGACAAGGCGACCTATTGATCAATGCATATGGCGATATTATGGAAATCAATGTAGATGCAGATCATCCAATCATAATTGATAATGAACACGTTATCGCATGGGACGATTCTTTAGATTATGAAATCAAAATTGCATCCGGGACATTTGGATTCACTACAGGCGAAGGTTTAGTGAATGAGTTCCACGGTACTGGAAAAGTATACATCCAATCTCGTAACTTACATTCATTAGCCGATGCATTAACCCCATTCATACCTCAAGGAAAGGACTAAAAAAAGCGTGAGCCATTCACGCTTTTTACTTACAATCGTCCCCCTTGCAGTCAATACATGAGCGCACGCATTTACTACCCTTTAATTTTTTAAAACTCTCTTCACTAATTGTATGTTCCATACGACAAGCTTCTTCTTCTGCAAGAACAGGTTCTACACCAGCATGAAGCAATTGATTTTTAAAATAAATATGCCTTTCATACACTTGACTCGCCTGTTTTTGCCCTTGTTCTGTAAAGAATAAATATCCTGTTTTATCCGTATAAATCAATTCTTTTTCTTTTAAGTCTTTCAAAGCATGTGAAACACTCGGCTTAGAAAAACCTAGAGCTGCCGCCACATCAATAGCACGAACATTCTCTTGTTGAGACTTTAATACATATATTGTTTCTAAATAATCTTCCTGAGATTGTGTTAGCTGCATTTCTATTCCTCCGGTTAGTTTTAACTTACCATAAAAGTATAACAAAATTTCACATAAGATTCAAAACTTTTGCACAAAAAATAAAGTTAAGATACACTAGTAAAGTAAATTTATGCAAAAGGAGAACAAAAAATGTTTAAATGTAATAAATTATTAGGCGTATCTCTAGCAGCCGTTATGAGCATTTCAGCCACTGCCACGAATGTATTCGCAATCGATACATCTGTTATAGATGAAAAATGGGGTAAACCAACCGTTGTATATGGCGGTGGTTTAAGTGAAGATCAAATCCAAAGCACACGTGAATTATTTGATATTGAAGATACAAATAACGTCTACGAAACAAGTGTTGATGCCAACGACTTATACAACTATTTAGGAATTGCTGGTGGAGATACATCCAGTTTGATTTCAAGTGTTATGGTTCAAAAACAAGATTCTGGTACAGGTGTAAAAGTAAAGATCATCACACAAAGCAATATCACAAAGATCACATCCAACCAATATGCCAACGCCGCAATTACAGCAGGTGTCAGTGATGTTGAAATCGATGTTGCTTCCGTTTCAAAAGTAACCGGAGAATCTGCTTTAACCGGTGTTTACAAAGCGTTAGAAGCTAACGGAGAAACACTAGATCCAGATCGTACACAAGTTGCACAAGATGAGCTTGAAACAACAAACGAAATTGCTCAAAATAATGCAGACGATTCTAATTTTGACTCTGCCCGCTTAGATCAGGCTTTAGTAGAAATCAAACAAGAGCTTGCCCAAATCAAACAGAACCAAGGTAGTGCTGCAACTACCGAACAAGTTGAACAAGTCGTACAGGATGCTTTGAAGAAATTTAATTTAAGTGACATCATCTCTCAAGACGATATTGATAAATTGATTGCATTCGCCAAGAAATATCAAAACACTTCAGCTATTGACTCACAAGAAGTATTAAATCAATTAAACAAATTATCTGGCAGTTTAAAAAATCAATTATCTGGATTATTCAACAAAGCCCAATCTGAAGGATGGTTTGACAAGATTATTAACTTCATTAAAAGTCTATTTAACTAAAACAAGGAAGTCTTAAGCGACTTCCTTTTCATTTGCCATACGATATATTTCAAGCATATCCATTTCATCCAACTCTTTAAATTTTCCAATTGTGCGCGTATGCTCAAAGCTGCATTTGTATGTTAATTCATACAATTCCGGTTCTGTACACTTACGTTTTAACAATCCTTGAATACTTGTCGGCATGCCGATACTTCTAAAGAATTCTTCCATCTTTTCAATAGTATTCAAAGCGCAAGATAATGTATCCGAATCATCCAAGCCAAAAACACGATGTCCAAGCTTGGCAAATCGCGTTGGATTTTCCATATATACATGATTTGCCCAACTATCCCAAATAGCTGCAAGACCTGCACCATGTGCTACATTAAACATTCCACTTAATTCATGTTCCAATTGATGGCAAGCCCAATCTCCTAAAGAGCGATCTCCAGTCATGTCATTGTGTGAAACACTACCTGCCCACATAATTTCAGAGCGCGCCTGTTCGTTAGAAGGATCTTCTAAAAGAATTTTTGCGTTTTTTATGACAGTACGGACTAAACTTTCTGCCATTTGATCTACCAAATCCAATGTTTGGTATGGCGTAAAATATCGTTCCAATGTATGCATAATAATATCCGTACACCCACACATTGTTTGATATCGAGATACAGTATATGTTAATTCTGGATTTAAAATAGAAAATTTAAAATATCCATAATCACTGCTTAAACCACGTTTCAGATTACCATCTTCATTTGTGATTACACTTGAATTGCTCATTTCACTGCCTGTTGCGGATAGCGTTAAGATACACCCCATAGGCAAAGCACCCTTCATCTTTTTCTTTCTTGCGTAATAATCCCAGACAGCACCCTCATTATAAACACCATACGCAATGCCTTTGCTTGAGTCTAAAACGCTTCCTCCACCAACAGCAAGAATAAAGTCAACTCCTTCTTCTTTACAAATTTGAATTCCTTCGTTCACCTTTGAAAGTAGTGGATTGGCAACAACACCTCCACACAAACAATAGGCAATATTTTCTTCATCAAGTGCCTTTTTCACTCGATCCAAAAGACCGGATTGAATGGCACTTTTCCCTCCATAATGAATCAATACTTTCTTTGGATGATATTCTTGTAAAATCTTTCCAACCCTTTGTTCCTCATCTTTACCAAAATACACTTTTGTTGGTGCATAAAACTTAAATTTTTCCATGTTTACCCCTTTTAAATCTTTTTCATTGAAACAGCTTCAATCAACAAGCTAAGACCAGCCACAACCAAATAGGTCGCAATAATATAATTAATGACTAAAGCACTTTGGAATGGCATTACCAAAAAAATAATACCTAATAATAGATTGACCCACCCTGTCAAACTTAAATATTTCGTATCGATCACTCTAAAGAAACTAAGTCTAGAACCCCAAGTAATCTTTTGAATACCATTAACCAATAGCACAAACGCAAACAAAAATGTCAATGTACTTACAGTAATTGTAACTGGCATCGTGCATAATAAACAACCTAACAAAATATTTAAGATACCACTGGCTAGCCACATTGCATCTCTAAAGAAGAAGGTTGTTGTGATATATGAATAAATTTCACATGCACCCCAAACAATCAAGCTAATGGCTGCGATAATTTGAATCGTTGTGAATACCTTTTCTGGAAACGCAAAACATAAAATACCAATAAGAATCAATACTATACTTAATATTATACTCATTCTTTTAGCCTTTTTATACCTTTCATTCCATTGTGTTGTGAATTCATCAATATAATCATAATCAGAATCAAACCATTTCATAAGTAACATCTCCTTTATGATTTCAGTATAACACTATTTTTAGCACTTTCAATGTAATAGTGCTAGACACATTTCAAATTCTGTCTATTATTGTAAATTTATGTCATCAATGATAAACTTTTACTTGTCGAAAAAAAGGAGATTTTAAATGTTTAAAAAATACCTGATTGTGTTTTTTGTATCTATGGTACCCCTTATTGAACTTCGTGGAGCCATCCCAATCGCAGCCGGAATGGGATTACCATTTATACAATATTATATAATTGCGATTATTGGAAATATGATTCCTGTTCCCTTCATCTATTTCTTTGCCAGAAAGATTCTTGTCTGGGGAGCTGACAAGCCAGTTGTCGGAAATTTCTTTACGTGGTGTCTAGAAAAAGGTGAAAAAGGTGGTAAAAAATTACAAGCCACTGCAGGAAAAGGATTGTTTGTAGCCCTATTGTTATTTGTGGGTATTCCATTACCAGGAACAGGAGCCTGGACTGGTACACTTGCCGCTAGTATCTTAGATATGGATTTCAAATCAAGTGTACTAGCCGTTATGTTAGGTGTCATTTTGGCAGGTATCATCATGGCTCTTGCGAGTATGGGATTGTTTGGAGCACTTGGAGCACTATTCTAATAGTGCTTTTTCTTTTATCTAAAAGAAAAAAGGTTTAAAAAAAACCAAACCTTACTTAAACATATTGTGTCTGAAAAAATAAACAGTCGCAATTACACAAGCTAAAATAGCTACAAAACTTGGAAACCATACAAATGGGAATGGCAACTGTACGTTCATCCCATAGAATCCAAAAATAATATTTGGGATAGCCATAACAATTGTGATTACAGTCAATTTATTCATGACAATGTTCATATTATTAGAAATAATACTCGCAAACGTATCCATTGTACCTGCCATTGTGTTTGAGTAAATATTACACATCTCGATGGCCTGATGGATTTCAATCATTACGTCTTCCAACAAATCTTCATCCTCTTCATATAATTGAATCTGTTTTCCACGCATAATCTTACTTAATGTAACCTCATCTGATTTTAAAGATGTTGAAAAGTAAACCAATGACTTTTCTAAGCCTAACATTTCAATCAATTCATCATTTTCTACAGACTGATGCAAACGCGTTTCTGTTCGACTTGATAAGCGGTCAATTTGGCGTAAACAAATCAAGAAACGTTGCGAAATACGCAATGCCAAAAGTAAGAAAAATCTTGTTTTTAAACGTGTATCCATACCTTTTATTCTACCTTGTGACATTTCTAAAATACTCCAGTTTTCATATAAACTGATTGTCACAACATACCCCTTTAAAATCACAATACCAATTGGCAATGTAGAATAGGTTGAATCAATTGAATCATCATCTTCATTTTCTGCACTTGGGTAGTCAAAGATAATCAACACTTGTCTAAAATCATCATCATAATCAATATGTGAACTTTCTTCTTCATCCAACGAAGATTTTACAAATTCAGGTAAGATTCCTATTTGTTCAATTAAAAAATTTCTTTCTTCTTCCGTAGGTGCAACCGCATTGATCCAGCATCCTGGTTCTGGTTCTGCAATCTTGCGTGTTCCATCTTCAAACGTTTTATAAAATTCTAACACAATTTGTCCTCCTTATATCTTAAACGAAGACAAATCTCATGTCTCCGAACGTATTTGTTTTTTCATAATTATAATAACTCGGGTCTGGAGACATGTTTTCACCTACTTTCATACATAAGATATTGTATCATATCCATGTCAAAATCTCGTGAATTTTCACAAAAAAATGACTAGTATAAACTAGTCATAAGGTTTGTATTCAACTGTTTCTTTGTCAAAATCAATAAATAACTGGAATGCATTGCGATTTTCATCTTCATCCCAAATTTCCACAAACTTAGGAGTCACTTCAATTAAGATTTCTGTATCAATGTGTGAATATGCATTATAGCTTTGCCACAAAAATTCTTTATATTTCTTTTCAAAAATACGTCCCGGCTCATCAACAACCAAGCCTAAGTTTTTAGCAGTACCCTCTACTTGCACCCCATTAAAGCACATAGCTACTTTATCATTTTTGAACAATTGTTGTGTTTTTCTAAAGTTTTTGTCTGTCTTAAAATAAATCTTGTCATTGTAGAAAACGCAACTTACATTTCTTACCATAGGATAATCATCCACACAGCTTGCCAAAGCCATGATTTTATAATCCCCTAATTTTTCATCCATAATTTTTTTTGCTTCTAAAAGTTCCATATTTTTTCTAACCTTTCATAACTAATATTAAAACTGCAATTGATACAATAATAAATGCACTGACAATTCCCACATCTTTTGTAAGTCCTTCACTTGTATTAGACTGTGGAACAAACTGCGTGTTTCTCAACGCATTTACAAGTGGTTTGTAGATCAACATTGCACAGGCTGCATTTAATGTACATTTAATAATATTGAATGGAACAATACCTGGAAGTAACATACCGACCACTGCACTTCTTGGCATTTGATAATAAATTGGTGTAATAATGTAGTTCCATAATGTCATACTCAATGTACAGCATACAGTTCCTAATACCAAGCCGATGATAGCTCCTTTTTTAGAGTGTTTATACTTATAGATGCAGGCTGCAACACATGCGAATGTACAAGTTGAAATCACATTCATCAAAACATCTAATAAGTTTCCTCCACGGAATACGATTTCTAAAAACGAACACAATAGACTCATAATAAAAGATGTCATAGGACCATAAATAAATCCTGCAATCACAATAATGATATCTTTTGGATCGTAGCTTAGAAAAGATACGGCTGGTACAATTGGAAATTGTATCAATAAGTTTAAAACCATTGCCATCGCACTTAAGATCGCAATCGTTGTTAGTTTCTTTGTTGAACTCATAAATCATCATCCCTTCATATATCAACTAAAAAACGTGCCTAAAGAAAATCCCCTAGGCGCGTTTAAATATACAAAAGAATATATAAAAACATCTTCTTCCATCCAGACTATACTGTCGCCACTGGAATTGCACCAGTTCATGCATAATGCTCGCGGGGTTTACCGCCGATAGGGAATTTCACCCAACCCTGAAGATTTAATTTATGCAAATTCAGTATACACTTGTTTCAAACAAAAAAAAAGAGCAAATTAAATTGCTCTTTGTAGTATCCTTAAATCATAAGCCATGTTCTGTTCCACTTGCGTGGTGACAGTCATTTATCTATAGCATAAAGCTATCCAGCCTTCCTTTCGTTTCATTCCAGCCGGTTCCCCTACCAAATTTGGGTTTCTCGCTTGTGGGGTTTACCCGTTCCACCCTATACGTTTCCATATAGATTCGTCTCTGTGGCACTTTTAAAGTTTGTTTACATAGTTTCCCTTAGCAAACAAAACAGCCGTCAAGCAATAACTTGCCTAGACTTATTTATTCATCTAGCACAAACACTACAATCATCACAGATTGTGCGAGCATGGACTTTCCTCTAACTATCTAAGTAGCCAGCGACTGTCGATTTAATTCACTATTCTTCGCTTTGATTAAATACAGCTTTTTCCAAACGTGCAATACGTTTTAAGATATCTACTGTATTACTGCTTCCATTCACAAAATCAGAATTTACTTTTTCGTTTAAGTTTTCATTCTCACTTTGTAACGCAAACAACTGTTGCTGTAATTCTTTGATTTTTTCTTCATAACGAGTGACTGCAGCACCTAATTCTTCTACTTTTTCATCATATTTCTGATAATCTTCAATTACCATATCTAGAAATTCATCTACTTCAGCAGGGGCATATCCCTTCAAGTCTACATGAAATTCTTTTTCATAAATTTCCTGAGCTGTCAAATTCATATCTTTTGCCATATATAAGTCCCCCTATATCTACCTAAATATTATGAATGTTTTACACAAAAAAATCAACTCTGACTTTTCAGATTCATTGAATGTTCATTCTTTTTCATATATAATGTTCGTGATGAGCACTATTAAATATCCGAATGCAATTTCAACCATAAATACAATGCAACAAAAGAGTTATAGTTCTCGAGGTATGCGCCTCGAAAACGATATAAACGACTCTAATAAATATTATAGAGAACTCGATAGAGCTTTGATTTATAAAAAGCCAACACCCGTTCAAGTTGTTCATGTGGACTATCCAAAAAGGCAAAGAGCTAAAATCACTGAAGCTTATTATAAAACGCCTTCCACGACGGACTACAATGGCGTATATCGAGGTAAATACATTGATTTTGAAGCAAAGGAAACGAAAAATAAAACGAGTTTTCCACTCTTTATGATTCATCCACATCAAATCAAACATCTAAAAAAAGTTGTATTTCATGGAGGTATTGGTTTTTTTATTATTCGATTTAATTATCATAACGAAACATACCTTGTTGATTCAAAACTGCTCATAGATAAAATAGAAAATATAGACAAAAGCTCTATACCATATTCTTGGTTTCAATCCCACGGGATTCTTATTCAAGAAGGATTATATCCTAGGTTAGCGTATTTAAAAGCTGTAGATGAACTCTATTTTAAGGAGGATAAGTAAATGGCCCAACCACAAAACGAACAAAATAAGCCAAAAACACAAAAGACAAACAGAAGAAAACTAGACATTTGGAATAAACTAGCCGTATCCGTCTTATCTATATTTTTAGTTGGATGCATCTCCGTATTCTTCGTTCTTGTCAACATCATCAACGATCCTGACGGCATGCGTTTTTCGCAAGACGGTTTGACTACATTGTCCAATTCAAGACTTTACGATGCTTCAGGCAACGTATTCTATGAACTTGGAGATGAAATTCGTGAAGACGTAACCTACTCACAAATTCCACAATCTGTAGTTGATGCTTTTTTATCAATTGAAGATTCACGTTTCTTCGACCACAATGGATTTGACTTGCCACGTTTCTTGAAATCCGCTATGGCAAACTTGAAATCTGGAAGTCTTGCTCAAGGTGGTTCTACATTAACCATGCAGATGATTGATAATGCATTTACAAAGAACCAGGAAAAGAAATTAGAAACTGAACAGGGTACGGTCACAACCGTTCAAAAATTAAAATTAAAAGTTCAAGAAATCTATCTTTCATTGATTGCTGAACAAAGCATTAATAAGGAACAAATCTTTGAATACTACGTAAACCGTATTTGGTTTGGTTCAGGAAACAATACACGTGGTATTCAAAAAGCCGCACAATACTTCTTTAACAAAGATGTATCACAATTAAATTTAGGTGAAGCTGCATTCTTGGCTGGTTGTATCAATGCACCAGATACATACAATCCATTAAACAATTTAAACGAAGCAAACACAAAGCTAGATCATTTAAAAGCTGCTCAAAATCGTAGAAATGTAACTTTGGAATTGATGTTGCAACATGGATATATTACGGAAGAAGAATTTAATCTTGCTTCAAACCAAGACTTATCATTCTCTTTAGTGTATGTAGAGCGTACAAGTGATGATCCAAATCAAGCTTATATCACACAAACATTAAGTGAAGTTATGGAATTAACTGGACAAGATCCAGCCATTATTCCAATGGATATCTATACCGCACTAAATCAAGATGCTCAAAAACAAGCTGATGAAATCTGTAACGGTAACATCGTTCAATTCCCTAACGAATATTTCGATGTTGGTTTCTCAATGATTGAAAACGATACAGGGGAAATTATTGCGGTTGGTCCTGGCCGTCGTTATCACTCAGACTCCGTAAAAATTGATTACTCAACCGAACCAAATCAACCAGGTTCAAGTATGAAACCATTACTTGCCTATGCAAGTACATTTGATATCTTAGGATGGTCTACCGCTCATCAGGTAAACGATAAGAAAAAAGACTATTGGAAAAATGGTTCTTACGCCCCTAAAAACTCAGACGGTAAATACAATGGTATTATGAGTTTACAAGATGCATTAGGTGTTTCAAAAAATACCACAGCCGCTCAAGCTATGATTGATTTAGTAACCGCTAAAGGCTATGATTACTGGATTGATTATTGTAAAAAGCTTGGTTTTAGCGATGAAGTGGCTGAAGGATTTAATGAACAATACGCAATCGGTGGTTCGAGCATGCGTGCAAGCCCAATCCAACAAGCAAGTGCTTACTCAACATTTGCGAATGGAGGTAAGCGTGTGGATGCTCACCGTGTAAGAAAAGTAGTTCGTAGATCCGATAAAAAAGAATTTAAGACAAACGCTAAAACATATGATGTTATCAGTGAACAAGCCGCATGGATGATTTCGCAATTACTTGAAAAAGTAGTTTCAGGTGGTTACCAAAACTACAACGAAATTCTTGCGAGCAACTATACAGTATATGGAAAATCAGGTACAACAGACTGGCCTGCAAATAGCTATGGAATTCCTGAGGGAGTTGCCAAAGATGAATGGTCAGTAGGCTATACAAATAAATATACAATCGCTTGTTGGAGTGGATATACAACGGATGCCATCACAAACTATGGTTTGTATATTACTTGGGATGATTTAAATGTTGCTTCAGCATTCCATATTTCACACTACATGCTTGATTACATGCAAAAATATGCAACATATTCTGCACTTGAAAGACCTAGTGGTATCTCAGACTACAAGGGTGGATACATCAAAGATGAATTCAAATCAAAAGGTGATACAACATCTGATAACAATGATGCGCAAGATGCTTGTGAAGCTAGTGGTGGCGAATGGGATGAAGAAAACCAGACATGTAAAAAGTCTGATAATAAAGAAAGAGAAGCTTGTGAAGCCGATGGTGGTGAATGGGATTCTGAAGCTGGTACATGTAAAAAAGAAGAAGAAAAAGAAGAAACAAACGAAGCCGAAAAAACTTGTACAGATAACGGCGGAACTTGGGACGGAAGTGCATGTACATATCCTTCTACAGAACCAACAGAACCAACAGAACCTACAACACCTGAACCAACGGAGCCTAGTACTCCAGGAACAGATACTTCCACAGACAACACAACAGGCTATGTTTGGTTTGATCGAAGAAATCTCTACAATATATTCGATAGATTATAACAATGAAAGTGCTCAATTGAGCACTTTTTTTGTACACAAAAAAACAGGAATTATCTTCCTGTTTCAAGTATTGTATTCGCAATTTGAAGTTGTTTCTCAGTTGGCGGATCAATTCCTTCTAAAGGATATCCTAAGCCAAGTTCTTTCCATTTATAAGCCCCTAGAGTATGGTATGGTAATACTTCTATTCTTTCTACATTTTTTAATTGAATAATAAATCGATGTAGTCTTTCCAAATATTTTTCATCTGTATTGATTGTTGGTACCAACACATGACGAATCCATACTGGCTTTTGAATGTCAGATAAATACTGAGCTAACTCTAATATATTACTATTTGTATGTCCCGTTAAATCTTTATGAGCCATTTCATCAATATGTTTTATATCTAATAATACTAGATCTGTAACATTCATAAGTTGTTTAAACTTAGAAAAGAATGGTTCTTCAAAAGTAAATGGTTGTCCACAAGTATCCAAAACTGTATTAACACCTTCTTTTTTAGCTAATCTAAAAAGTTCAATCAGAAAATCAATTTGAAGTAATGGTTCACCACCACTGACTGTAATGCCACCATTATCTTTCCAATAAGGACGATATCGTAAAGCTTTCTTTAATACCACTTCTGCACTTTGATCTGGCTCTTTCGTTTTCCAAGTATCGGCATTGTGACAAAACTTACAACGCATATGACATCCTTGCATAAAGATGACATATCTTACGCCTGGTCCATCTACAAGGCCAAACGTTTCAATCGAATGAATTGCTCCTAACATAATATCCTCCTAACTAGAAAGAGCCTTATTAAAGGCTCTTGTGACATGTACGACTAATAACATCTAATTGTTGTTCGCGAGTTAAATCAATAAATTTAACGGCATAGCCAGAAACACGAATTGTAAAGTTTGCGTATTCCTCTTTTTCTGGATGCTCCATCGCATCTTTTAATTTTTCTACACCAAATACATTTACATTCAAGTGGTGAGCACCCTGATCAAAGTATCCATCTAATACATTCACTAAGTTATTTACTCTTTCCTCTTCATTGTGACCCAACGCATCTGGATTAATTGTTTGCGTATTACTAATTCCATCTAACGCATATTCATAAGGAAGTTTTGCGACAGAATTTAGCGATGCCAACAATCCATTTTGTTCTGCTCCATATGCAGGGTTAGCACCTGGTGATAATGGTTCACCTGCTTTTCTTCCATCTGGAAGCGCACCTGTAGCTTTACCATATACAACATTTGAAGTAATTGTAAGAATTGAAGTCGTTGGTTCACTATCACGATATGTGTGGTGTTTTTCGATCTTACGCATAAATGTCTTTAATAACCATACGGCAATTTCATCCGCACGATCATCATCATTTCCATAACGAGGGAAATCCCCTTCAATTTCATAATTAACTACCAATCCATCTTCATCACGAATTGTCTTCACTTTTGCGTATTTGATGGCACTCAATGAATCTACTACATGTGAGAATCCAGCAATACCCGTTGCGAAAGTTCTACGTACATCTGTATCAATCAAAGCCATCTGGCTTGCTTCATAATAATATTTATCATGCATATATTGAATCAAATTCAAAATATTTACATATAACCCTGATAACCAGTCCATCATGATATCGTATTTATGCATTACTTCATCATAATCTAAATACTCACTTGTGATAGGCTTATATTCTGGACCTACTTGTACTTTTGTCTTTTCATCTATACCACCATTGATAGCATATAGTAAACATTTAGCTAAGTTTGCACGAGCACCAAAGAACTGCATTTCTTTACCAGTTTGCGTAGCACTTACACAACAACATACCGCATAATCATCTCCCCATACAGGACGCATTACATCATCATTTTCATATTGAACACTACTTGTATCAATACTTACTTTTGCAGCATATTTCTTGAATGGTTCTGGCAAATTTGAAGAATACAATACAGTTAAGTTTGGTTCTGGACTCGGTCCCATATTTTCAAGTGTATGCAAGAAACGGAAACAAGTTTTAGTAACCATACTTCTTCCATCCATACCTAAACCACCAACATCAAGTGTTGCCCAAACTGGATCTCCTGAGAATAATTGGTTGTAGCTAGGAATTCTGGCAAACTTAACCATTCTAAATTTCATTGTCACATGGTCAACAATTTCTTGAATTTCACTTTCTGTGAAGACACCATTCTCTAAATCTCTTTCAAAATAAATATCTAAGAATGTTGAAATACGACCTACTGACATAGCCGCCCCATTTTGTGTTTTAATAGCAGCTAAATATCCAAAGTATAGCCATTGTACTGCTTCTAATGAGTTTTTAGCAGGCTGAGAAATATCATATCCATAGCTTGCTGCCATAATTTTCATTTCTTTTAACGCCTTGATTTGTTCAGCCAATTCTTCACGCTGACGAATTACATCATCGCTCATTGTTCCATCGCCACAATATGCGAAATCTTTTTGTTTCTGCTCAATTAAATAATCAATACCATAAAGTGCAACACGACGATAATCCCCTACGATACGTCCACGACCATATGTATCTGGTAATCCTGTAACGATTTTGTTACGACGTGCTAAACGCATTTCTGGTGTGTATGCACTAAATACAGCATCATTGTGAGTTTTATGATATTTTGTGAAGATTTCATGTAATTTTTCACTGGGTTTGTATCCATAAGTTTCGCATGCCTCTTCACTCATACGAATACCGCCATAAGGCATAAATGCACGTTTTAATGGTTTATCTGTTTGTAAACCGACAACCTTCTCTAAATCTTTATCTAAATATCCAGGGCCATAAGCAGTTAGACTCGAAACCACTTCTGTTTCCATATCCAATACACCGCCTTTGGCACGTTCTTCTTTTTGTAGTTTTTGAAGTTTTTCCCACAAAGTATTTGTCGATTCTGTTGGACCTTCTAAAAAGCTTTCATCTCCATTATAAGGTTTGTAGTTGTTTTGAATAAAATCACGAACATCTACCTCGTCCTGCCATTTACTGCCTTTAAATCCTTGCCATTGTTCTTTCATGATTGCCTCCTTCTAATGACAGTTAGTTTAAACTAACAATTATTTAAAGTTTACTATGATTCCTTCGAGTAGTCAATTAAAAAGGCCTACCGAAAAGACAAAGTAAACTTGCCCAGACGGTCGGCCTATAACATCATACTTCATGTGGTAACTCCACTTCCGTCAGTCATATGATGCCCAAATCATAACAAAGAACTATCAATTGCGCAAGCGTTTTCATCATGGACGTGAATTTAGCTTTGTGCTTCTCCAATATTTGTCATTTTAAACCCCTCTCCATGTACTTCATGCGACTCTACAACCACAAAGAAAGATTCTGGATCCGCTTCTTGTACAGCCTTTCTTACTTGATACATTTCTTTACTGTTACATGCACACATTACCACTTGCATATCATCTTGTTTATATCCACCTTGTGCATTTAAAATCGTACTTCCCCTTTGACTTGTTTCATCAATCACCTGACAAATTCTTTTTCCCTGTTTTGTGACAATAAAAGCAACTTTACCTGAATTCAAGCCATAAATCATTTTATCCACTACAACCGCGAATAATAAATTTACAATCATGCCATAAATCATTCCATCTACATCTTTAAATAAAATACCACCCACTAGAATAATGCCAACATCCGACAAAAAGGCAATATTTCCTAAAGATAAATGAGGTTTCAATGCCTTTACAGCCATGATGATAAAATCAGATCCTCCTGTAGATGAATTTCTTGTATAGATTATCGCATAGCCAATTCCACCAAAAACTCCCGTACATAGGGCAGCTAATAATCGATCTCCTTGGTAGACTGGAAATAATGGTGCCACATAGTCGATAATCAATGATGATACAATCATACAGCGAATGGAACTGATAAAAAACTTCTTTCCTAATAATTTGTAACAAAGTATCGCAACAGGTATATTCAATAGAATCGTTGAAAAACCAATGGGAATATTAAATAGTCGATAAAAGATAATTGAAATCCCTGAAAATCCTGTCATAGGAAACTTAGCTTGTACGGCAAAGTTATAGATACCAATGGCTACAAAGATACTGCCAACTAATTCCCACATCATTTGTACCAATAATTCTTTTGTCTTATTCATACTTACCTCCAAAAAAAAGAAGCGCCTAAGACCAAATCTTACAGTGAAATCACTGCACCTACGATTTGATTCTAGACGCTTTAACCACTCATCCGGTGAAGAGTGAACGCTATTTTAATGTACTCGACTATTGTATGGGACATATCCATTAAAGTCAAGAAGAATAAGCCAATTCGCCATTTGTGGGATGTTCAATGTATAGTGAAAATAGTAATATTTTAGATGAAAGGAGGCCCATTATGGACACAAAAAAGATAGGAGCCTTTATCGCAATGAATCGCAAGAAAAAAGGATATACACAAGAGCAATTAGCTGAAAAATTAGGTGTGACGGTAGTTCGACAGTTGTAAAATCGTAAATACTCCAAATGTCGCTTATGTAGCGC
>NZ_JANFYN010000043.1 GCF_024460475.1 Holdemanella sp. MSK.7.32
GTGACGACTGTAAAGATGCTGAACTTTCGGATAAATAAACCGAAAATCAAGAGCCCCCTCCATCTTACGAACCAAATGATCCTGTGGTACTAATTCATCTAATGTATAGTAAATCATGCAATCTAATTTTGCATTGTTTCTGTTAGTCATAGCCATTGTGATATCCTCCATAAACCCTCTATAATTATATCATTTTTGGCATAATAAATGGCAGAAACGTCGACTATTTTTGGGTTTATGAAGTACGTTTCTGCCACAGATATTCTATCAGATTTTAAAAAGACTGTCGACAGTCACTTTGTCAACAGTCTGAGTGTTTGACCTTAATCAAACACCATCTTCTTTTTCTCAATTCGTCTTAAAAATACCCATCCCACAACACAAGATAAAACTTCCGTAATCACAAATGCATACCAAATCAAAGATACATCCCTATCATATTGAATAACAAGTTTTGAAAATCCCCAAGCTAAAGGTAAAATCAAAATGGCTTGTCTAAGCAAGGATACAACTAAGGATTCCATACCTCCATTTAAAGCTTGATACACACCTTGAAATGCGATATTTACACCCGCAAACACAAAGCTAATGGATATAATTCGAACAGCACTGATGAAATATATTCTGGATTGTCCTGCATTAAAAAGTGTGGCAAAAAAGTTTGGGAATAGTTCTGTAATCAAAGTCCCTACAACCATTAATACTATAGTATATATTAAGCCATATTTAATTCCATCTTTAACACGCTTCTTATTTTGCATACCATACGAAAAGGCAATGATTGGTGTAATCGCATCTCTTAAACCGAATGCCATAAATAAGACAAATTGTTGTACTTTATAGAATAGGCCATAGGCCGTTTGTGCAGATGCATCAAATTTTAGAATTAAGTTCATCGCATATACCATGAATGACATCAATGCCTGCGCAATAATGGCTGGAAGTCCAATCGAATAGATTTCTTTGATGATACGCTTATTGGGTTTTGTATAAGTGAGACCCTGATCAAATTCTTTATTTAAACGCATATGAAACACAACTAAT
Organism: Holdemanella sp. MSK.7.32; assembly: GCF_024460475.1. GTDB lineage: Bacteria > Bacillota_I > Bacilli_A > Erysipelotrichales > Erysipelotrichaceae > Holdemanella. The sequence continues at coordinate 1,045 of NZ_JANFYN010000043.1, forward strand.
AATAAAGCCGATAAAATTTGTCCAATGACTGTCGCATAAGCCGCTCCTTGTACACCTAAATTGAAACCATAGATTAATACAGGATCTAGAATCATATTGATTACGGCTCCTGTAACTTGTCCAATTGTAGAATATAAGGAGCGTCCTGTAGCTTGGAGCAGTTTTTCAAATATAGAAAAGAACACAACGCCAAAGGATAATAGGCAACAAATCCTTAGATAGTCTACACTCATCGATAATACAAGCGCATTCCTTGTTTGAGAGGATATATAGGCTTTAATGCCAAACAATCCAAACAACACACAAATAATATAAATAACTGCAGCTAGAAACAAACCATTTCCGGCTACTTTAGAAGCTTTTTCACGATTTCTCTGTCCTAAAGTTCTTGCGAGTAAGGCGTTTACTCCAACGCCTGTACCAATAGCTAACGCCACCATCAACATCTGGCTAGGGAAAACTAAGGTAAGTGCATTTAATGCGGCTTCACTTCCTTCTTTCATATTTCCTACAAAGGCACTGTCAACTATGTTATAGACTGCTTGCAAGGCCATAGATAAAATCATAGGTACACCCATTTGAAGTATCAACTTATTGACGGGCTCATTTTTCATTTTGTTGTTTTCTTCCATTCTTTTCCTCCTTAAAGCACAAAAAAAGTGCATTGCTTACACAAGTTGGACTTACGCTTTTAAGCAACACACTTTACAAAAATATAAAAAAGTAGCAGAAAACTGGATTTACGCTGTTTCCGCTACTCGTTACGAAGTGATTATATTTTTATTTTTTTAATTTGTCAAAGTAAAATTACATGGCTTTTTCAATTAATTCTACACATTTATCAATGCCCAAAACACCACTGTCTAAACACAATTGATAGTTTTTGGCATCACCCCATTTACGATCTGTGTAATATTTATAGTAGGCGATTCGACGTTTATCTTTATCCTTGATTCGTTTGTCTGGTGCAAATTCATTTTGTCCATAAACCGATACAACACGATTCTTGCGATATTCAAAGTCCGCATGAATAAATACATTCAATACGTCTTTACGATCACGAAGAATATAATCTGAACATCTTCCTACAATGACACAATTTCCTTTATCGGCTAATTCACAAATTACATTTCTTTGCGCAATATAGAGTTCGTCCGATAAGTTATATCCATAATTATTCCAAATAAAGCCAAATGTACTTGTACTAGATGCATCTTCCCCATTTTCTTCAATGTACTCTTTCGCAAAGCCACTTTCTTGAGCAATTTGTTGCACAATTTCATAATCATAATAAGCATAGCCTAGTTTTTCAGCTAATTTCTTGGCAATGGTTCTTCCACCACTACCAAATTCACGTGTAATTGTAATTATCATAAGATACCTCCCAATAATGAAAAATCGAGCCTTCTACAACTGGAATTATATCCCTTAAGAAGACTCGTTGTTGTAGACATTTTACCAAAATTATAAATTTTTTGTAAGAATTATTATTTGTCTTTTCCTTAAAGTCATGATGCAGCATATTATATACACCATCACCTCACTTTTTATATACTGCACTATCTACTTATATTTTAATTCACAATAGGTCAAAAGTAACTTGACGTACTCTCATCATTAAAATGACGAGATTCTCTTTCTCACAATGCGAGAAATGGAGCATCGCAAAGCTTTCAGCATGGTTCTAGACCTTGCATATAGTCTTTACATAACTCTTGTTTTTTGAGCATTTCCAATCCATGTGGATTGTACTCTGTATTCTCATACTGCATCTAGCAGGGCTTACGCCTGAGACCTGACTGGATGAGAGATTCTTTATGCTAGAATCCAAAGCAGTGTTTCATTGTGTGTCCACATTTTTTCTTATTTGAAATCAGTGTGTCCTGCATTTTGACAAAGTGTGGAAAATCAAAATGACAGGCTTTAAAGTCTGGTGCAGTCAATGTATCGTCAGTATGACAAATTAGAAAAGCAGAATACAAATCTCTTTGTACTTTATGTCCTTCGATTGTTTTAAATCTTTCACTTAAAGTAGGCTTGATATATTCACCCGTATCATGGTGAAGTTGAGAAGCACGATATTGATGAATATCTATTTCGTAGTATGGTATTCCATATTGTGTTGCCTTTGTTTTTAAATCGGCCTGCATAAGACCTGGAGAACGATTCTTGATGGAGTGTCCATAGCGTTTCTTACGTTTATATTTGCACACCATCTTCAAAGAGCCGTCTTTTTGTTTAACAGCCGTTGCCTCATCTTTACGCTCTGTCTTCTTTGATTTCTTTTGCAGAGCTTTAAAGTTCATTGGTTCAAGGATGAATTCGCTTGTGTTCTGAACAACTCTATTGATAAAGGTATGATGCGAAGTCTTGATATAAGCAGACTGCTTTCGATATAGAACGCGTATCTGCCGTTTCAGACGTCTGCACCTTCTCGTTGTCTTCCATTTATGTTTTCCCTTTTTGACTGTACCATTCTTGTTGTAGTTTTCTGGATTGTGCTTTCGCATAGATGCATCTATCAGATTCTGCTTATGACGAATCTCTTTTTCATAATTTACAGAATCTGGAGCTAGTTCTTCCAGATGGACCTCGTTGGTTGAGACTGTCGCAATCGTAGAGGTTCCAAAGTCTACACCTGTACGATGTCCGCCATCTTCTGACAACCTGATTCGTTTTGGTGCATCACCTCGAAGTGTGATCACTACATAATATTTGAATCCACTGTTGAATTCTATCCTTTTTAAAAATGAATAAACAACATCTTCTTTTAAATCAACAGATGAAATGATGTTCTGAATATATTCATTCTTTGGGACACGAACTTTGTAGTAATGTTTCATGAAGCAGATGGTATCCCATCTTAAAAGTCGTACTCCTGTTGCAGCACATTTTTGTTTGATACAATCGAAACTATTATATCTTCGATAATGAAGATGACGTCCATCCTCAAAAAGAACTTTTTCTACTCCCTTATATGCAGCTTCCGCTTCTGCCTGTGCCTGATGAGAGTTGATGTAGTTCTTGAATTTCTTTTGTTCTTTGGATACGAACTTACACAAAGAAGTCTTTGTAAGATCATACTCTTTTTGTTTAAAACGCATGATGTTTGACAACTCTTTTTTCTTCTTCTTTTCAGAAGCTGACAGTTCAGATACTTTCTTTTTAGAAAATTCAGCTTCACCATAAGCTTTGCGTGCACCCACATATTCTTTATCATGAAATAGAGCATTCAATCGATTTGTAGCATATCGAACCAACTGATTATGCATCTGATTTGCATAGAAAAAAGACTTCGACAAAAAACGTTGCTCAGATTCACTTAGTTCCAACTGAAAGCGTACTGTATACATATCGAAATCTCCTTTTTTCTGCATATATATTATAACATGGTTCCCGTATAGAAACTGTTGAAAAAATGTTACATACGTCATTCATATCATGACTAAAGTCACGAGCGTTCTGACTTTAACAGTAAAATGTTGCATTTTAACACAAGAAAAACAAAACGTATAAATTCGCTTTATATAAAACACTTACAGATATACATACCGCAGTACGCAAAGTAATTTAACAAGAAATATACCGCAGTGCGCAAAGTATTTTTATGCAAAATATACCGCAATGCGCAAAGTAAATAAAAAAGAATAGAATCTTTCGACTCTATTCCTTAGCTCCATATTCTTCATAATATGCATCAATCCTTGATTTTAATTCAGGATCTAATTTATCTCCTAAATATTCAATGACTTCTGGCATGGATACGATAGCAGCTGTTGGGAAACCATATAATTCACTCACTTCTGTTAGTGCCGTTTTTTCACCTTTGCCCTTTTCGTTACGATTTAAAGAAACCATCAATCCAACGATTTCAACATTTGCTGCACCACGAACCTTTGGCACTGTTTCTTCCATTGATTTTCCAGATGTTGTAACATCTTCAATCATAACAACGCGATCTCCATCTTGTAGTTTTGTTCCTAAGAAACTTCCCTTATCAGCTCCATGATCTTTTTCTTCTTTACGATCTGAACAATAACGAACTTCCATTCCATATAAATGATCTAATGCGATTGTCGTCGCAACAGCTAATGGAATCCCCTTATATGCAGGTCCGAATAATACATCGAAGTCTTTACCATATTGATCAACGATTGCCTTTGCGTAATATTCACCTAATCTTTTTAACTGGTTACCTGTAACATATCCACCAGCATTCATAAAGAATGGGGATTTACGTCCTGATTTTAGTGTAAAATCACCAAATTTTAATACTTTAGATTCCAACATGAAATCAATAAACTCTTTTTTATATTGTTCCATTTTCTTGCCTCCACTTTTACAGAAATTCTATCATACTTCTGCACAATTTCCCATAATTGTATGATTTTTAAATGATAAATATTATGGTAGTATAAAGCTGAGGTGATAGACAATGCAGGAAAATGTATTCTTTTTTCTGAAGACTAAAAATAGTGTTAAATATTTATATGATAATATTAGTGTTGAAGATGGACTTGCCCTCATGCGCAAGCACAAATATACGGCGATGCCCATTATTAATAAGGAAGGGGTTTATGTAGGAACCATTACAGAGGGGGATTTTCTTTGGTACTTATTAGACCATCCTTCAATTCATAAAGAAGATCTTGAACAAATGGAGATTCGTGAACTAATTCGTGGAGACTTTACGCCACCAGTTCAAATCGATGTTCCAGTCGATCAATTGTTCGCTCAATCTTTGAAACAAAACTTCGTACCCGTTGTTGATGATCGTCAAATTTTTATTGGTATTGTGACACGACAATCTATCATTCAATATTTAATGAATAATGCCGATAAATACATGTAATTCTTGAACAACCAGATTTATTCTGGTTGTTTTCTTTATCACATTGAAAAAAGCCTTTAAATTGTGTATGATAATGGGTATTAATGAAGGAGTGATAGTTTCATGAATCCGGATGATTCAGTCCCGTTACAGTATAGTTTAGGAGGGTTAATATGAGCCTTCCCATCTTAATTTTATTTACATTTATTCTAAACATCTTGTTTTCAATGACAAGCAGCATCGTTTCTACAAATAAAGAAATCGAAGATGAATCTTATAAATATCAAGCTACATTAAAATGGTTATCTCTATGCATGGAAATATTTGGCATTGTGATGAGTGTAATCTATTTACAACCCATGATTCATACTCCATTACTTTATGTAGTCGTACTTCTATTGGTGTATGTATATATTTTATTGAGTGATTTATTACCAAGAAAATTTGCGAATGTACATTTAAATCAGCTTGAAAAACCATTTATGTCCATTGCGAAAGGTATTCAATCCTTATGTACACCATTTACTTTTTTCTTGCGCTTTGAAGTGGAAAAAGAACAGGAAGATTATTCCGAAGAAGATATTTATGAAGTTATCAACAGTGGCGGTGTTGAACCAAGTCAAAAAGAGTTTATCGAAAACCTATTTGAGTTCGATGATACACCCGTTGAAGAAATTTGTACGCATCGAAGTGAAGTTGTTTGTCTATATCTAAATGACGATAAAGAAACATGGAAAAAGACCATTCTAGAAAATCGTCACACATTATACCCTGTATGTGATGAGGATAATGATGATGTCGTAGGTATTCTAGATACACGTGATTATTTCCGTTTAGATTCGATTGAACAAGATAACGTCATCAATAAAGCGATGGATCAGCCTTTCTTTATTTCACAAAATATGAAGGCCGATGTTTTATTGAAGGAAATGAAAATCAAAAAAGTATACTTTGCGGTTTTACTTGATGAATATGGAGGAATGACCGGTATCGTGACTTTACATGATATTATTGAAACCCTTCTTGGTGAAATCCAAGAAGATGATGATATTGAAGAGCCAGATCCAATCCAACAAATTGATTCTGATCAATTTAGAATCTATGGCCAAGCTGACATTGAAGATGTCGAAAAAGCTTTAGGCATTTCATTAGAAGATGAAGATTGTGACACATTTGGAGGATACATCCTAAATCATTATGGACAAATCCCTGATGAAGATTCACATTTTAAAGTCAGTCTAGACTTAATGGATGTATATGTTAAGGAAGTAAAGAATCATCGTATCGGACAAACTATTGTACAAATAAAACAAAAAGAGGAAGGAAACCAACATGAAAGCACTGAAAAACGCAATCGAGACTAGAGGACATTTTATTAATGATGAGGTATTAAAGGTTGATGCTTTTTTAAATCATCAAATCGACTGTTCTTTAGTAGATGAAATGGGAAATGAATTTTATGAACACTTTAAAAACAAAGGCATCACAAAAGTAGTAACCATTGAATCTAGCGGTATTGCCCCAGCCTATGCGACAGCCATTCGTTTGAATGTGCCATTGATTTTCATCAAGAAAACACAACCAAGCACAATGATCGATCCAGCTTTTGCGGAAGTCTTCTCTTTCACAAAGAATAAGACATATCCAATTTGTATTGAAAAAGAATACTTAAAAAAAGGCGATAAAGTATTATTTATTGATGACTTCTTGGCAAATGGCGAAGCATTTAAAGGAACAGAAAACTTAATTGCGCAGGCACAAGCTGAAATTGTTGGTGTTGGCATGGTGATTGAAAAAGCTTTCCAAAAAGGACATGCATATATTGCTGAAAAAGGATATGACCTTTTAGCATTGGCATCTATTGCAGGTGTTAAAAATAAGAAAATTACATGGGCTGATGAATAGTCAGTCCTTTTTTTGAAAACAAGGGGATTCTAATGAAAAATACATTCAAAAAAATATTTATTAGCTTTACCGTATTTTCACTCACTGCATGTGGTTCAACGACTATGCAAGACAATACGTTTGCAGCTAAAGAAAATAAAGACTTCACAAAATATACAAATCAATTGGTAGTTGAATATGCCGAAAACGACTATACAACGATGCACCAATTCTTTGAACATCCAGAAGACTATGGCATTGATATCAATAATGTAGATGTAAGTCTTGGTGAATTTTATACGGACAATACAGAAGAAATCAAAGAAGATCAAAAAGAATTAAACAAGTTTAATCGCAGTACTTTAGACAAAACGCAACAAACCATCTATGATGAATTAAAGTATGAAAATGAATTGAGTTTAAAAGCGGAGAACAAGAAATTTCAATATTTGAATAATTGTTGGAGTACAATGAGTGGACTTCATCAAAGTTTGATTTCTGTTTTTTCTGAATACATTTTACGAAATGAAAAAGACATTCAAGATTTGATTACACTCATCAACGATGTGCCTCGCTACACAAATGATGTGTTAGAATATACAAAAAAACAGGCAGATAAAAATACTTTACAGTTTGACTATGATTCTGTTACACAAGATATTCAAGATGTGATCAATAATAAAGAGAATAGTTCAATCACAAGTGCATTATATAATGCGATTGACTCTTTAAATCTGGATGAAGAAAAAACAACCTCTTATAAAGCACAAGTCAAAGATGCCATGGACACAAGTTTCTTTCCTAGTTATCAGGCTATGTTAGATACATTAACCTCTCTTCAATATAACGTACAACCTCTACAAGGGTTGTCGAACTATAAGAATGGTAAGAAATATTATGAAGTATTAGTTGAAAATGCGACAAGTTCTACCAACTCTATTTCCACAATTAAAGAGAATACGCAATCCGCAATCAATTCAGCTATCACTAAATTTCAGAAGCTATATAAAGCCAATCCAATGATTGCGTATGAACTCGATTCAGTTTCAACGGATTTTACGGATGTAAATCAAATTCTAGAAAGCCTTCAAAAGAACTATAAAAAGGATTTTCCAAAAGTAAAAACCATGAAATATGATTTAAAGGCACTACCAGAAGATCAATCTGTCAGCGGAATTGTTGCCTACTTTATTACACCCGCCTTGGATTATTCACAAAACTATCAAATGCGCTACAACAAACGTGATTATGGCGATGATCCATCAAGCTTAACACTTTATCAAACATTAGCTCATGAAGGTATTGCCGGACATATGTATCAAGCGCAATACAACAAGGAACACTTAAAATATCCAATCCAATTCTTCTACAACAATCTAGGTATGTCTGAAGGTTGGGCTACTTATATGGAAAGCATGTCTTTACATTATTTAGATAATAATGAAGATTTATTAGAAGCCTATAATTTGAATAACATTCTTACCAATCTATACATTGTCTTAATGGATATCAGCATCCATTATGATGGTATGTCACTCAATGATTTCAAGAATGAATATGGTGATATGTTTGGTTCAGAAGGATTAGAAAGTATTTACAATCAATTGGCAGATAATCCAACTGTATTCTTATCTTACTATTATGGATATCTTCAAATCGTGAATTTAAAGAGTGCAGCCAAATCTAGATTAAGATCTAAATTTGACAATGCAGACTTCCATAATGCCCTGCTACAGTATGGTGAAGTCAACTTCAATATTGTCAAACAAAGCGTAAATGAATATATCAACGAAAACAGATAAAACACAAAAGATGTTGGTTTAAATTTCCAACATCTTTTCTTTATACATTAATATCCATTCATCCACATCATACAAAGGAATATTTATGATTTGTTTAAAGGTACGATATGAAGACATTGAAAATTTCCACCCTTCCATATCCTCGTTCTCATTTAATAATGTATTCATACTTTTTGATTTTAAATTCTCTTCTGCCTTAACCTCAATTGGATATACATTTCCTAATTGAACTACAAAGTCAATTTCATTTGTTGAATTTTCATTATTATAGTATTTTGGAGTTACATTACAAGCCACTATTTGTTGAGCAACATATTGCTCCGTAAAAGCACCCTTATATTCTTTAAAAACGTTATCTCCTATTAAAATGTTTTTTGCGGGAGCATCCACCATTGCGCCAAGAAGTCCTAGATCGAGCAGATACAGTTTAAATGCATTGAACTCCTCATAAAACTTAAGTGGCATACATACTTTATTTATGCGATTTACCCTAAACACCAAGCCTGCATCCACAAGCCATTGAATCGCATCTTCGAACTCTTTTGCACGCCCACCCTTTTTTAGCATTCCATAAATGAATTTTTTGTTTTCCTTTGCCAATTGTGCAGGAACAGAATCCCACACTAAATTTACTTTGGTCAATAAGCTTCCTGGTATATGTTTTGAAAAATCTTGTCGATAGTTTAAAAGAATTCTATTTTGTATTTCGCGAACATGAAATATTTCCTTGGTTTGAGCATAATATTTAACAACTTCAGGCATACCACCAACATAATAATATTGCCTTAAATAATTCTTTAACTTTTCATGGAACACATCCATCTCTTTCCAATTATGGTGTTCCATCTGTTCTACCAATATATCTTCATTTAAAGCCAACAAGAATTCTTTAAATGACATGGGATACAACGTTAATTGATCCACTTTTCCCACTGGAAATCCTGTTGATTGGTGTAAAGTGATACCTAATAAGCTTCCTGCCACAACAATATGATATTCCGAGGCTTCTTCTTGGAAATATTTCAATGCCGTTAATCCTAATGGACATTCCTGTATTTCATCTAAAATAATCAATGTATTTTCTTTTTCAATTCGCGTATTTGTAAGAGCTGAAAAGTTTAAGATCAAACGATTCACATCGAAATCATAGAACATTTCTTTCATCTCATTATTATTGTCACAATTAATATACACTACATTTTTATATTCTTTTTTCCCAAATTCATTTAAAATCCAAGTCTTTCCAGTCTGTCTTGCACCATTTAAAATCAAAGGTTTGCGATAGCTGCTATTTTTCCATTCGACTAAATCATTATATATATATCGATACATAGAATCTTCCTCCTTTAATCTGATTTTACATTTTTCTAGGGGAATATTCCACTGTATTTAACACTTTTCTAGGGGAATATTTAAATAAAATTACATTTTTCTAGGGGAAACATGAAGATGAGTTTAAATTACACAAAATTTAGCATGCTCAAAATCAAAAAAAGAGAACCTTGAATCAAAGTTCTCTTCTTCACTAACTATTATAAATCAAATCCAAAATAACGAACGGCATTGTTGTAAGAGATACCCTTAACAATTTCAGTTAAGTTTTCTTTATCATAAGGATATTCTCCATTTTCTACCCATGTACCAATTAAGTTACACATGATTCGACGGAAATATTCATGTCTTGAATAAGACAAGAAACTTCTTGAATCTGTCAACATACCTAAGAAATTACCTAATAATCCTAGATTTGCCAAAGACGTCATTTGTTTTTCCATACCTGTTTTATTGTCGTTGAACCACCATGCTGATCCTTGTTGAATCTTTCCAATCGCATCACTGTTTTGGAAACATCCAAGTACTGTACCGATCAATTCATCATCCCCAGGATTTAAACTGTAAAGAATTGTTTTTGGCAATCCACCATTTTCATTGATCGCATCCAACATATTTGTAAGTTGGTCTGCAGGCGCATAGTTTGAAATACAATCATAACCCGTATCTGGTCCTAACTTATTGTACATAGTTGTGTTGTTGTCACGTTTACATCCATAGTGCAACTGCATTACCCAACCTAAGCGTTTGTATTCTTTTGCGATGAATAGTAAGAATGCCGTCTTATATTGATCACATTCGAATGTGGTAACAGCTTCGTGATTTAATCCTTTTTCGAAGATTTTTTCAATTTCTTCATCACTTGCTGGGGCATACATAACATAATCCAATCCGTGATCACTCACTAGACATCCCATTTCATTAAAGTATTCCATACGTTTGATGATTGCTTTTTTCATATCTTCAAAAGTATGAATTTCAACATCAGAAACAGTTGCCAATTTACTCATATAATCGGCAAATTCTGGTTTATTGATACGCATAGCTTTGTCTGGACGCCAAGCAGGAAGTACCTTAACATCAAATGTTTCATCCGCTTTAATCACTTTATGCCAATGTAAATCATCGATTGGATCATCTGTAGTACATAATAATTTAACATTTGAGTTTTTAATTAAATTACGCACACTCATATCATCTTGTTGTAATTTTTCATTGCACAAATTCCATACTTCTTCGGCTGTTTTACTATTTAAAACACCATGGTATCCAAAGTATCTTTGAAGTTCCAAATGAGACCAGTGGAAAAGTGGATTTCCAATAGCTTTTTCAAGTGTTTCTGCCCACTTCTGGAATTTTTCACGATCGGGTGCATCTCCAGTAATATAGTATTCGTCCACTCCGTTTGAACGCATTTGACGCCATTTATAGTGGTCTCCGCCAAGCCATACTTGCGTGATATTCTCAAATTTACGATCTTCAGCAATTTCTTTTGGATCAATATGACAATGATAATCTACAATTGGCATCGTATTTGCGACATCAAAAAATAATTCCTTAGCGACTTCATTGGTCAACAAGAAGTCTTTATCCATAAATTGTTTCATTTAAAAATTCCTTCCTTCTAACTTACATATCCCATTAAACCAGGTAACCATAGACTCAATTGTGGTATATATGTAACTAACATCAATACAACAATAATAGCGAAGAAATATGGTAATAAGTGTTTAAATACCGTTTCAATCTTAACGCCTCCGACTTTAACACCAACAAACAGCGTCGTTCCTACTGGAGGAGTAATTGTTCCAATACACAAGTTGAAGATCAACATAATACCAAAGTGAATTGTATTCATACCTAATGCAGTACATACTGGCAAGAAGATTGGTGTAAAGATCAATGTAGCTGGTGTCATATCCATAAATGTACCAACTACCAATAAGATAATGTTAATCATTAATAGGATGACGTATTTATTGCTTGAAATTGATAATAATCCATTTGAAACCATTGTAGGAATGTTTGTGAAAGCCATAACCCAAGACATGATACTAGAAACACCAATCAAGAAAATAATGATACCTGTCATTTCTGCACTTGATCTAAAGATTTCTGGTAAATCTTTCCATTTCATTGATTTGTATCCATAAATAGAAAGCAATAATGAGTATACAACGGCAACAACACTACCTTCAGTTGCGGTAAAGACTCCGGCAATGATACCACCAATGACAATAACGATTAATAATAAACATGGTAAAGCTTGAATAAATGCATTAAATTTTTCTTTTCCAGTTAATTTCGTCTGACTTCTATATCCAGCTTTCTTTGCGTAGATATATACAACAAGCATACAAGCCAATGCCCACAATGCACCTGGAATATATCCGGCCATAAATAAGGCAGCCACACTTGTACCACCAGACACCAATGAGAATGTGATCATTACATTTGATGGTGGAATCAATAATCCTGTTGGGGCTGTGGCAATATTGGCTGCAGCAGAGAAGTTAGGATCATACCCCTCATCTTTTTCAATTGGACCAATGATAGATCCCATGGCACTTGCGGCAGCAGTACCTGAACCTGAAATGGCTCCAAATAAAGCATTTGCCAAAATATTTGTCTGAGCTAAACCACCTGGTGTTCTTCCCGTAACAATTTTAGCTAAGTTGATCAAACGAATCGCAATACCACCTTTATTCATAATATTTCCCGCAAGAATAAAGAATGGAATGGCCAACAAACTAAATACACTGATTCCTGAGAAAATTCTTTGTGCACCTGTAACTACAGCTACATTTAGATCCATGACTGGTAAAATTGCACAAACACTACTAATTCCTAATGCCACGGCAATGGGAACACCTGCAATAAGCATAATCACTAACAATACTAAAATAATTAATCCTGATAAAACTGATAAACTCATGCTTATTCACCCTTTCCTTTCGCCAAATCAATAATATTCATAATGCCATAAATGACAATTAGAATGCCTGATAAAGGAATGATTGTATAGATCAATCCCATACTTACGCCTAATGACGCTGTGATTTGAGTCATTGTTAGTTTCATGATAGAAATTCCACCATACACCATAACGACAAGGGCGAATAAAATAATTAATAATTCAATAGCGATTTCCAATACTTTCTTTTTTTGTCCTGTTACTTTATCAGCCAAGAACCCCATACGCATGTGATCTCTTTTACCAAATACTAAAGCTGTGGAAAGTAAAGCCATCCATGTAAAACTGTAAGTCAATAATTCTTCGGATACTGTACTTGGATTATTAAAGAAGTAACGAACTACGATTTGATATGTACCTACAACTACCATTACGGCAAATACAAATACACATGCCCATCCAAGAATAGTGTTAATTGCGTTTCTTAATTTTTCCATATTATTCACCATCCTTGCCTTCGTATTTTTCGTTTACTTTTTGAATATGATCATAAATAGGTTTTGCCTGTGCATTGTCCTTTAAGATAGATTCTTGAACACCCTTTACCTTCTTTTGGAAAGCTAAAACATCGACATCAATGAATTTAACACCCATTTGTTCTTGCGCAATCTTCTTAGCTTCTTTAACTTGCACATCCCATTGTTTACATTCTTCTTCATTTGATAATTCAGCCGCCTTATAGAATACTTTTCTTTCTTCTTTAGACAAACCATTCAAGAAACTCAAGTTTCCAATCAACAAATCCGGAATCATCTGGTGCTTGTTGTAAGAGAAATATTTTGCAACTTCACCATGCTTGTTTGATGTTAATGCTAATTCGTTATTTTCAGCACCATCAATGACACCTTGTTGAATAGCCGTATATACTTCACCAAAACTCATTGGACTGGCTGCAGCACCAAAGGCTTGACACATTGCTACACTGGCAGGACTTTGTTGAACACGGATTTTTAATCCTTTCATATCGTCTGGTGAATCAATTTCTTTTTTCGCATAGAAGTTACGCGTTCCTGCATTATACCAAGTTAAAGCTCTAAAACCTTGTTCATCTGTACTTGAGAAGATCTTATTCATATAGTCCGTATCATTCATAACTTCATGATAGGCATCTTCTGAAGTAAATAAATATGGCATAGAGAAAATTTCATACACACTCGCAAATGTTTCTAGGTTTGCAGTACCAACAATTGTAAAATCAATAGCTCCTGTTTGCGTTAACTCAATTGCTTTTTGGGCAGCACCTAAAATTTCATTAGGGAAAATTTGTACTTCATATTTATCCCCTAATTCTTTTTCAACATATTCTTTAAACTTTAATAATCCCAGATACTCCGGGTGCGTTTCCGACTGCATTGTCGCAACACGAACGATACGTTTCCCGTTTGTAACTGAAGAACAACCTGTTGCACTTACCATAAACACAAGACACATAAGTGCTCCAAGTACTTTTTTAATCAACTTCACAGTAATCCTCCTAATATTTAGAACTGTGTTGTATTTCGCTTAATAAATTTACATGGAATCTCCATTTTTTGTCGAACTGATTTTCCCGCAAGAACTTTAATAAGCGAATCAACCGCAATTTCACTTAACTCTTCTTCTTGTGAATCAATAGAACTCATTTCCGGATTGCAACAAACACATAGTTCTGAGTTGTTGAATCCAACGACATTGACATCTTCAGGAATCGACTTATTGATTTGATGCACATATTTAAGTGCACCAACAGCCATCGCATCATCACTGGCAATGACGGCATCAAAATCCAACTTTTTCTTTGCCAATAAATCTCTTGCCTTCAATACGTTATTTGGCATAAACACCTTGTACTCTTCACGTACTTTTAAACCATTATCAATCAGTGCATCTTGATATCCCTCTAATTTTTTCGTTGTGCTGTACGAATTGGCATCATACAAAAACACAATTTTCTTCCTTCCTGCTTCGATTAGATTACATACAGTATCATAAACAGCTTTATAATTATCTGTTAAAACACAATATACACCTGGCACTCGAACATAGCCATTCATGAGTACCACTGGAACTTTTTGGGCAGCATCCTGTAGGTATTGAATATCATTCTGTCCACAATCTCCTGCATAATGTGAACCAACTAATATCATCGCATCGATTCTTCGATCCAATAATATTTTTACAGCTTCTACTTTTCCTTCATAATCAAAGCCACTACACATCAAAATTGAGTCATATCCATACTTGCGTAAATTCTTTTCTAAATACGCAATAGCACTTGCCATATAACGATCGGATATATCTGGGCAAACCAAGCCAACTGTTTTAACTGAATTTAAGCCTAAACCTCTCGCAAACACATTCGGTGTGTAATCATACTCATTCATAACGTCCCAGACTTTCTTTTTTGTCTTTTCTGAAACCTTAGGACTGTTATTAATTACTCGCGATACAGTCGCAATGGATACGCCTGATAACTTGGCAATGTCATAAATGTTCATAATTGTTTCACTCCTCAACCCCATTTCTTTACGTTGAGAATTGTAAGTACTTACATCACATTTCTTATTGTAATGATATGCATTTCATAAGTCAAGTACTTCTTTGTAATCGTTTTCTCACGTATAAATAAAGGGATTATTCATCTTCCTCTATATTTTACCAAAAAAAAGTTATGAAACATACATATTTGTAAAATTTTAAAACTTTCCTATTGATTTATTCAAAAAATAGGGTTATTCTGTGTAAGTACTTACATCAAACATTTAAATTATAGACAGGAGGTAGAAATGGTGCAAAAGTTTATAAAGATTCATTCTAACGACTTGGTAGCTGTTGCACTATGTCCTTTAGAAAAAGGGACAGTATGTAATGTCGATGGACAAGAGGTTACACTTATTGAAGATATTGCCCAAGGACATAAATTTGCGTTGAAAGATATTAAAAAAGATCAACCTATTATTAAATATGGATATCCTATTGGTATCGCAAAGGAAGATATCAAGCAAGGAAGCTGGATTCATACACACAACATGAAAACTGGCTTAAATGATTTATTAACTTATTCTTACCATCGTAATGTGCAAGAACTAGAACCTAGTGAAAAACGAACATTCATGGGTTATCGCAGAAAGAACGGTAAAGTGGGTGTTCGTAATGAAATTTGGATCATCCCTACCGTTGGCTGCATGAACAATGTTGCTACGTCTATCGAAAGACAAGCCCAGAAATATGTAAAGGGTAACGTAGAAGCCATTTGTACGTTTACACATCCATATGGATGTTCTCAAATGGGTGATGACCAAGAAAACACGCGTACAATTCTCGCCGATTTAATTCAACACCCAAATGCAGGTGGTGTTTTGGTCTTAGGTTTAGGTTGTGAAAACTCAAATATTGATGTTTTGAAAAACTATTTAAAGGATTATGATACAGATCGTGTTAAGTTCTTAGTTGCTCAAGAACATGAAGATGAAATTCAAGATTCGCTAGATATCATCGCTGATTTAGCCGATATTGTAAGCCAAGACAAAAGAGAAGAAATTGATGCGAGCGAATTGATCATTGGTATGAAGTGTGGTGGTTCAGATGGACTCTCTGGAATTAGTGCCAACCCTACAGTAGGAGGCTTTTCTGACTTATTGATTTCCAAAGGTGGAACAACCATCTTAACCGAAGTGCCAGAAATGTTTGGTGCTGAAACCATTTTAATGGATCGTTGTGAAAACAAGGAATTATTTAATGAAACCGTGAATTTGATCAACAACTTCAAAGAATACTTTAAATCGCATCATCAAACAATTTATGAAAACCCTTCTCCAGGAAACAAAAAGGGTGGAATTTCAACTTTGGAAGATAAATCTTTAGGTTGTACACAAAAGTCTGGTAAAGCCCCAGTCGTCGGTGTTTTACAATATGGACAATGTGTAAAGAACAAAGGCTTAAATTTATTAAGTGCTCCAGGCAATGATTTAGTTGCCGCAACCGCATTAGCTGCAAGTGGAGCTCATATCGTATTATTTACAACAGGAAGAGGCACTCCTTTTGCCAGCCCAGTTCCTACAGTAAAAATTTCAAGCAACTCTAAATTATACGCAAACAAGAAAAACTGGATTGATTTTAACTGTGGTGAATTAGTGGAAGGTGTAAGCTTAGATACTTTATCCAATGATTTATTTGAATATGTATTAAGTGTCGCAAGTGGTAAAAAAGTAAAGAGTGAAGAGGCCGGCTTCCATGACATGGCTATATTTAAACAAGGCGTTACTCTATAACGGGAAAGGAATAATAACAATGGAAAAATTAAGTTATAAAACTTTAGAAGATATTGGATATGATGGTTATCTATTAAAGGATGCGAAAGAAAAAGTTCTTCAATTTGGTGAAGGAAATTTCTTAAGAGCCTTCGTAGACTATTGGTTTGATTTGGCAAACGAAAAAGCAGATTGGAATGGTAAATGCTGCTTAGTGCAACCGATTGCACCAGGTCTTGCCGAAATGATCAATGAACAAGATGGATTATACACATTGCACTTAAGAGGTAGTGTGAATGGAGAAAAAGTTGATGATAAACGAATCATTTCAAGTGTCAGTCGTTGTTTAAATCCTTACCAAGAAGAAGGATTTAACGAAATGATGAAAGTTGCCGCAAGCGACGATCTAGAAATCATTGTTTCAAACACAACAGAAGCTGGTATCCACTACGATCCTTCATGTCAATTTGAAGATAAACCAGCCGCAAGTTTTCCTGGTAAATTAACGCAAGTTTTGTATCACCGCTACAAAAACAACAAACCAGGCATCTTAATGCTAGCTTGTGAGTTGATTGACAACAATGGTAAAGAATTATTAAAGTGCGTGAACCAATATATTGAACAATGGAATCTTGAAGAAGGATTCAAAAAATATGTAAATGAAGAATGCACATTCTGCGGTTCATTAGTAGACCGTATTGTCCCAGGTCGTATCCGCGATCCACAAGAAGTAGCTCGTCTAGAAGAAGAAAATCACTATGCAGATCCATTAACAGATGTTGGTGAAGTATTCGGTTTATGGGTCATTGAAGGCGATGAAAAATTAAATGATGTATTACCATTTAAAAAAGCAGGCCTAATCGACAAAGTATTCGTCACTCCGGACATGTCACCATATAAAAAGAGAAAAGTACGTATCTTAAATGGTGCTCACACTGGATTTGTACTAGGTGCTTATTTAGCAGGTCAGAACATCGTTCGTGATTGTATGCATGATGAAGTCATCAAAGGCTTTATGAACAAAATGTTGTATGATGAAGTCATCCCAACTCTTACATTAGATAAAAACGATTTATTAAACTTTGCGCAAGCCGTATCCGACCGTTTCAACAACCCATTTGTTGATCACGAATTAATGAGCATTTCATTAAATTCCACTTCAAAATGGAAAGCACGTGTTATGCCTAGTTTCTTAGGATATATCGACAAACACCATGCGCTTCCAAAATGTATTACGACAAGTTTTGCGTTCTACATTCAATTCTACAGAGGATATGAACTTACTGATGCTGGTTTAGTGGCAAAACGTCCTGCAGGAAATACTTACACAATCAGTGATGATCGTGACATTCTAGAATTCTACTATAACCACAAAGACGATTCTGTAAAAGATTTAGTTCATGCGGTATGCACAAACACTTCATTCTGGGGCCAAGACTTAACTCAAATTGCTGGATTTGAAGATGCCGTAGTTCAAACTTTAACTGAAATTGAAGAAAAAGGTACTTACGAAGTCATGAAAGAATGTTTATAAGAGGGGTCAAACAATGAATAACGTATTAGAAAAAATTTCAAAAATCGGGATTTTACCCGTCGTTGTATTAGAAGACGCAAAAGACGCAAAACCATTGGCACAAGCTTTATGTGCTGGTGGTCTTCCATGTGCTGAAGTTACATTTAGAACAGCTGCTGCCAAAGAATCGATTGCCATCATGCGTAAAGAATTTCCTGAAATGTTAGTAGGAGCTGGAACTGTATTGACTGTTGAACAAGTGGATGAAGCATTAGAAGCTGGGGCTCAATTTATCATCAGTCCAGGCTTTGATGAAGATGTAGTAAAACACTGTATCGAAAAAAATGTGCCAGTAACTCCAGGAACATGTACGCCTAGTGATGTACAGAAATGTTACCGATTAGGGTTGGATGTAGTAAAATTCTTCCCTGCTGAAGCAGCTGGTGGATTAAAAATGATCAAATCCATCGCAGCTCCATATACCCAAATGAAATTCATTCCAACAGGTGGAATTAACGCGAACAATATGAAAGACTACTTAGAATACGACCGTATCTTAGCCATTGGTGGTAGTTGGATGGTGAAAGGTGATATAATTAAGAGCGGTGATTTTGACAAAGTGGAAGCTTTGACAAAGGAGGCCGTAAAAAAACTTAAGGAGGTTCGTTGATTATGAAACAAAAAGTAGTCACTTTTGGAGAGATTATGTTACGTCTAGCACCCGAAG
>NZ_JANFYN010000044.1 GCF_024460475.1 Holdemanella sp. MSK.7.32
TCAAAGATCAATTTAAAACTAACTAAAAAATCTAGTTATTTTATATTTTCAAACTATTTCATAAAAAAACTACTTGAATTTTATATAGTTAGCTCCCTAATCAGTCTAATTAATTATATCCACATTATTTGTGTAGTCAATTATAGTATATTATATTTTTTAACTATTCGTTGACAGAATATGACCATTTGTTTACAATTGAACTGTTCACAAGTAAACATTAGGAGGACATATGTTGACAATTGAAGAATTTTTACGTTTATCCAATCGATTGCGTGAATATTATGGCAAACAAATCAAAGATCGATTTTCAGAATACACGTTTTCCCCAAATGAAATCTCAATTTTGATTTTACTACAAAATAACACTTCCATTACAACAAGCACACAGCTTCGTGTTGTATTGGGTGTTTCAAAAGCTTTGGTTTCTCGAAGTGTTACAAGTTTGGAACAAAAGGGATTGATCACAATGAAGAAAGTTTCAGAAAATAGAAGGATTTCTTATATTGAATTAACAGAAGAAGCGATTCCTGTATTAGAAAAAATCTCTATTGAGATTGATAAAATCAATCAAGTTTTATTCAAGGATATTCCCACAAAAGATATTCAATGTATGATTGATACAATGAATAAAATGAATGAAAAAATAGAAGGAGCAAAATAAAATGAAATTTACAACAGCGTCCGAAGTGGATTTAGGACATGAAAAAGTTGGTAAGTTACTCTTTATGTTGGCGGTTCCTGCCATCTTAAGTCAAATTGTTAACTTACTCTATAACGTGGTTGACCGCATGTATATTGGTCACATTCAAGATGTAGGGGCCATCGCCCTAACAGGCGTAGGCGTTTGTCTTCCAATTATAATGATTGTATCCGCCTTTGCGTGCTTAGTCGGTATGGGTGGTGCCCCAAGAGCTAGTATTTATATGGGTAAACAAGATAATCCAACGGCTGAAAAAATCATGGGTAATTGTTTTATCGCATTGATTATGATTTCATTAACTCTAACTGTATGTTTATTAGCTTTTCAAACACCATTACTACAATTGTTCCAGGCAAGTTCAAAAACAATTGTTTATGCCAAACAATATATGGGTATTTATGCCTTAGGAACCATTTTTGTCCAAATGACACTCGGAATGAATGCCTTTATTTCTTGTCAAGGTTTCTCAAAAACAAGTATGATGACCGTTTTAATTGGAGCTATCTTAAACATTATTTTAGACCCTATCTTTATCTTTGGATTCAATATGGGCGTAAAAGGGGCTGCATTAGCTACCATTATTTCGCAAGCTATCAGTGCAATCTGGGTTATTCATTTCTTGAGTGGTAAACAGACGGTTCTTAAGTTAAAAAAAGAAAATTTTAAAATCGTACCAAGCCTATTATTTCCTAGTTTAGCTTTAGGTATCGCACCTTTTGTGATGCAGTCAACAGAAAGCTTGATTTCTTTATGTTTTAATATGCAACTCTCTAAATTTGGTGGGGACGTTGCGATTGGAAGTATGACCATTCTAACGAGTGTTATGCAGTTTGCGATGATGCCAATACAAGGATTAACGCAAGGTGGACAACCCATCATCAGTTACAACTTTGGTGCTAAAAACGCAGATCGTGTTAAAAAAGGATTTTTACTTCAAACACTATGTTGTTTCACATACGCAAGTATCATCTGGCTTTTAGTGGAATTATTCCCTCAAGTATTTATTTCTATCTTCACAAATGATCCAGACTTAATGGCAATGGCAAATTGGGCCATTCGTATTTATATGGCATGCGTCTTATTGATGGGACTTCAGATTTCTTGCCAACAAACCTTCATTGCGTTTGGAAATGCCAAGATTTCTGTTTTCTTAGCTATCTTTAGAAAAATCATCGTATTGATTCCATTAATTTTTATCTTGCCAAGCATCTTATCCGATCATATCTTTGCGGTATTCTTAGCAGAGCCTATCGCAGATTTTATTGCGGTAAGCACAACAGTAACGTTATTTATTAAAAATTTTAAAAAGACATTAGCACAAATGAGTTATGAATGACTCATTTTTTAGTATATTCAACAATTCTTCTTTCGTATTCTTTTCCGGATGATAAAAACTATATTTTAAACACATATTCAGAGCTTCTTGAATCTGTTTTCCTCTTAAATTTGTAGCCTCTATAATATCTTTTCCATTCAACGCAAGTTGGGATATACTCATACAGCGATTTCTATTTTGGATGTAATAGTCATAGAACAATTCTACATCGATAGCTGATTTTTGTCCTAATTCAGAATGGGCCATCGCATCACAATAGCGAATTTGAAGCAAATTCAATAAGTGTTCTTCATCCAAATGATATGTAACACGATACTTATAAATACAATCTAAATCACAGGTAAATTTATCGTCATGATGTAAGACATAGAATGGAATCCACTTTCTTTGTTCATTAGTAAGTTTAAAACGTCGACAAAGCTCTTTAGACAATTCACTTCCTACCTTCGCATGATGCTTAAAATGATCCTTTCCATTCGAATCGGTTGTCTTTACTTGTATTTTGCCTAGGTCGTGGAATAATAACGCAAAGGCCAAAGTTTCATCATATGGTTTTAAATAGCACATCGCATCTAAAGTATGATGCAAGACATCGGTATAGTGATAGATTGAGTTTTGACTACACATCAATGCCAAATCCAACTCATTAAATACAGGTTTTAAAAGAAGTGTCATGTCTTGCAACACTTGTGGATTTGTTTCCATGATTTCTTTTAATTCATGTACGATTCTTTCTATCGATACATATTGAATCAAAGATGCATTTGTATCGATGGATTTTTTTACTGTTTCATCCATCGAAAAGCCTAGTTTTGCACAAAAACGATAGGCACGCAACATTCTTAGAGCATCTTCATTAAATCTTCGATCTGGATTTCCCACACATCGAATGATTTTACGTTTTAAATCAACTTGTCCACCATATGGATCAATCAAACCGCGACTTGGATGATAAGCCATCGCATTCACAGTAAAATCACGTCTTGATAAATCTTCTTCAATTGTTGAAACATATTTCACACTATCTGGATGACGATGATCCTTGTATTCACTCTCTAAGCGAAAGGTTGTGATTTCAACGGGTGATTTCGATAAAACCGTTACCGTTCCATGTTTGAGTCCTGTTCCCACACTTCGATCAAATAAATTTAGTATCACTTCGGGTTTAGCACTTGTACAAATATCATAATCATGGATTGGTCGATCTAGTAAATCATCACGAACACATCCACCTACCACATACGCTTCATATCCAATATCATTTATTTTTTGAATGATTTCTAATATATATTCAGGTAATTTCATACTTCTATTATATAAGAATCGGACAGATATATTCCACCATATTGTTGTAGTAATCTACAGTACTTTTACGTACTCTATAATACTGCAATTTTCAATATAAAATATGCCAATAAAAAATGCAGACTATTTTTTTTGAGTCTGTATATCTTTTCGTATCAATTCCTTAATATATCCCATTTTAGAATCAACTTCATCCAATTTCTTAATAATATCTGCGTCCGTATTGTAACTTAAACGAACGCAAACCATCGTTGTATTAATCTTATTCGATTTATTGTTAGCTCTAATCTTTGCTTCAGAAGCCACTTACAATTCCTCCTAATACCATTCATCATCGTCGTCAAATTCATTTGTAAATTCAAATGTTTGCCCATTCTCTTCAAATGTCGCAATTTCATATTGTCCAAGAAAAAGGTGCTGAATTGCACCTTAATTACTTTGTAACCTTTACATATGTTGGAATTGTATCCGCCATGATTTTCTTGGCAAGTTCCATACTTCCAAACATAAATTCAAAACCTTTTCCATAACTTACAGGCGTACAGAAGTTTCCTAAATCTTGAATCGTTTGTTTATCATCATTGATCATATCCACAACCAAGAACCAGTGGCTAGGCTGATCCTTCACAATTCTTTCTTTCAAATAAATAGAAAGAATGTCTGGGTGAGAGTCACCAAATTCACAGATAGCTCTTTGAAGTTCTGTTACACTTGAAATAGGATCACGAAGCTTTAAACTGTCTCCTTTATGAATTGGATTTTCACTCACTTGTGAACCACGACTTTTATCAAGTTCAACCAATAAGTTGCAGTCTAATAAAACATTGGCTCCAAATGGATCGATCACAATGCCATGAATCTGGTTTAATGCCATCTTCACAAATGGCATATATTGATTATATGTCATAACCAAGGAATGGATTTCACTATCCTGATCCCACTTTTTCAATTGATCCATACTTGAGAAGACAGGAAAGAAACTATCTCCCTTATCATTTTGAATCAAAGACAATTGGAATTGTGTATTTGGTTCAAAGACTAAGACTCCCTTTTCATTGCGAGAAGGGTCTTTATCCCATTGTGCTGGAATTAGAAAATTAGTCGAAATAAACGCATCCAACAAGTTTCTAAATGCTGAATCTGTTTTTTCTCTATTAAATACAATTAATGTTTCTTGTAGTTTTTCATTTTTAAATTCATTTACCATATTTATTCCCCTGAAATTGTACACTCTTCAAATGCGATACTTGGACTTACAACCTGGTGATAACTCCAATCTAAATCGTTACCCACACTAATTACGTGTTTCATCATATTTAAGAAATTATTTGCGACAGTAACTAGAGTAACATTCTTATCTTTTTTACCATCCTTTACCCAGAAGCCTGAGCATTGTAGTGAGAAGTTTGTAGAAACAAAATCAAGTCCAGCATGAAGACCTGCTAAATTCTGTACGACAAAGCCATCTTTGATTTTTGTGCATAAATCCTCAAAACTATCATTTCCCGGTACAATGTAACAATTCATTGGCTGTACACTTACGCTAGATGCATAGCCCGATTTAAAGCCATTTCCTGTACTATTTGTATGCATTCGATTGGCACTTCTTGTGTCATGAAGCATCATAACATATTTTCCGTGATCCACCAAAGTTTTTGAAGAAGTTGGACACCCCTCATCATCAAAATTGGCAATACTTAGACAATCCGTATTCTTTGGATTATCAATAATTGTGATTTGTTCAGAGAAAATTTGTTCATTAAACTTATCTTTTAAAGGTGAAATTCCCTTATACATTAATTCCCCATTAAATAAACCAGTAAAGGCGGCAAATAAAGATGTCATCGCATCCTTTTCAAAGATGACTGGACATGTACAGCTTGGAATTGGTGTGGCCTTTAATTTATTTAAAGCCTTATCGCAAACACGAGAAACGAATGAATCTAAATCATATTGATCAAAGTCATATACAACTTCAACTAAACTTGCATCCTTGACTTCTTCCTCTTCTTTAACGACAACACTGGCAACAATGTACTGCATTTCATCTGCATCTTGTACATCCATGCCTAAGCTATTCACAATACTGCGACTTCCACTGCCTTGGCTATAGCCTAAATATCCAACTTGAATGACACGTGGATCATAGGCTAGAAGCTTAGCTTCTAAGCTTTGAAGAATATCCTTCACATATTCTGTACTAGCCATATTCCAAGTCACATCTTTTTTTACATACTCAATTGGTTCTGGTTTTCTTAATGAATCGGTTTCTTCATTTGAAATAATCTGTGCTTGTTCAATCAATGATTTTAAAACAGTTTCACACATAGAATCATCTATTTCTTCCAATGCCATATTGGCCATTTTTCCATCTACAATTCCACGAATACTTGTACCTGTCACCTTACTGGATACTAAAGTGTCCATTTGTCCTTGAAACCAAGTCATTTCTTTTTCAACCGTTGTAGATTGATAGATTTCAAATTCCTGAATACCTAGGCCAAGTGCTTTTTCAATCCATACTTGTTTATTCATTGGCCGTACCTCCTACTGTAATTTGTGAAACACGAATGGCCGGTTGACCTACATCTGTAGGAATCGAACCAGAACTAGCGCCACACATACCTTGTCCACGCTCTAAGTTTTTACCCACGCGATCAATATTAAATAGGATATCTGCACCATTTCCAATTAAAGAAGCGCCTTTTACGGGATAAGAAATTTTACCATCTTCAATCAAATAACCTTCTAATACGGCAAAGTTAAATTCTCCGGTTTGTGGATTTACACTTCCACCACCCATTTTCTTTGCGTATAGTCCTCGCTTGATTCCTTCAAACATTTCGTCAAAATCATCATTTCCTGCCGCAATATATGTATTTGTCATACGCGAAGTTGTTTCAAATTTATAAGACTGACGACGCGAACTTGAAGTCGATTCAAGACCCATCCTTCGACCATTCAAGCGGTCTATCATATAACTCTTTAAAATACCATTCTCAATTAATACACGTTTTTGTTGGAGATTTCCCTCATCATCTACGTTTTGTGAGCCCCACGCATTTGGAATTGTGCCATCATCAATAGCTGTAACTTTATCACTTGCGACTTTTTGACCTAATTTATTACAGAATACACTCTGATTTTTACTGACTGAACTTGCTTCTAGGGCATGTCCACAAGCTTCATGGAAAATAACACCACCAAATCCATTATCAATAATGACTGGCATTTTTCCCGATGGACAATCTTTTGCCTCTAATAATACTAATGCGATACGACTTGCTTCTTGTCCAATAGATTCTGGAGTTCTTTCTTCAAAAAATTCAAGTCCTTTACTTGCACCTGGTGCTTCATAGCCAGATTGTAAGTTTTGGCCATCCTGTGCAAAAGAGGATACAGACATACGACAACGAATTCTTGTATCATGTACGAGTCTTCCTTCACTATTTGAAATCTGTACATTTTGGCATACACTTGCCAACGCTACAGATACTTTTTGAATTTTATCTGAATATGCCTTTGCGGCATCATTCGCACGTACCATTAAGGCAACTTTAGATTCTAATGAAGCTTCAACAGGATTTTCTTTGATTGGATGAAGATTTTCATGAGTTTCTTCAACCAAAGAGATCGATACAGATTTAGATTCTATGCCAAATCCACCACGCAAATCATCCACTAAGGCATTTAATGATTCTTCACTTGTTTCATTTGTGTATCCATATACAGATTGCACACCTTTATATAGACGAATTCCAATACCAGCACGAATCAATACATTTGTATCTTCTAATTTTCCATTTAGCATGGATAAAGATTCCGTTGTTCCTTCTTCTTCAAAGATTTCGGCAAAATCACAAGAAGAAGCCATACAACGCTCTAATAATTTTTCTAATTGTTCCTTCTTTAACATACTTATCCCTCAATGCAATCGACAAATCGTTTTGTGATTAATTGAGGACGAGTAATAATAGATCCTACTACAACACTAAAGCATCCAAGTTCTAATACACGGCGTGCTTTTTCTGGTGTATCAATATTTCCTTCGGCAATCATTGGTACGTTTGATTGTTCTAAATATTTACGCATTAACTCAAAATCATTTGTTTCAACTTTGTCGCCCTTACTTTCTTCTGTATATCCAACTAATGTTGTTCCTACAAAATCAAAACCTAATTGGGCTGCATGAAGACACTCTTCTAATGTAGAGCAGTCTGCCATTAATTTTTGTTCTGGATACTTCGCACGAATATCAGCATACAATTCATCTAAAGTTCTTCCATCTGGACGAACACGACAAGTTGCATCTAAGGCAACGATTTCTGGATGTGCCCCTTCAATCAATTCATCGATTTCTTTCATTGTAGGTGTAATAAATACTGGACAATCCCCATATACTCGCTTAATAATTCCAATAACTGGTAAATCAACTTCTTTTTGAATTTCATTAATATCCTCTACAGTATTAGCACGAATACCTTTAGCGCCACCCCATTTAGCCGCTCTAGCCATACGCCCCATAATAAAAGATGAATGTAAAGGTTCATCTGGAAGTGCCTGACATGATACGATTAAGTGTCCTTTTACTGATTCAATGTTATTCATGATTTAAATCTCCTTATTCTTACTTATATATATAGGTAATTATACTACGTATATAGGTTGAAAAACACGAATTTGAAAAAAATTAAAAAAATTTTAAAAAAGTGCTTGCAATCATTTTAAAGTGATGGTATATTTAATGGGCACTGAGCGAGACACAAAAGCTCAGTTGAAATAAATGCGCCCATAGCTCAACTGGATAGAGCGTTTGACTACGGATCAAAAGGTTGTGGGTTCGATTCCTGCTGGGCGCGCCATTTATTTTTTTTCTAAAAATATCGGGATGTAGCACAGCTTGGTAGTGCACTTGATTTGGGATCAAGGGGTCGCAGGTTCAAATCCTGTCATCCCGACCATTATTTTATTTAATTCGGCTGGGTAGCTTAGTTGGCTAGAGCATCCGGTTCATACCCGGAAGGTCGTGAGTTCGAGTCTCACTCCAGCCACCAACGAGTTTAACTTGGACCCTTAGCTCAGTTGGTCAGAGCATCCGGCTCATAACCGGCGGGTCGTAGGTTCGAGTCCTACAGGGTCCACCAATTATACATATGCAGAAGTACCCAAGTGGCTGAAGGGTCCGGTCTTGAAAACCGGTAGGTCGTGCGAGCGGCGCCTGGGTTCGAATCCCAGCTTCTGCGCCATCTTAATTAATTCACATCGCGGGATAGAGCAGTCTGGTAGCTCGTCGGGCTCATAACCCGGAGGTCGTTGGTTCAAATCCTTCTCCCGCAACCATGTGGTCTCATAGCTCAGTTGGTAGAGCAAAGGACTGAAAATCCTTGTGTCGTTGGTTCGATTCCGACTGAGACCACCATTTGTCAAAGATTGCACCTAGCATTTGCCAGGTGCTTTTTTTATGCTTTATTTAAAGCATATTCTCACATTGTGGTTATATTCCATATCTATATAAATCACTAAAATAAGTGTTTTTCTAAACAAAATTCGCAAAAAAATCGCAAAAAATTTTCAAACCATATTAAAAACGGATAGTAAATTATCCGCTTTTTTTCATCTATTTCGGTCTTTTTTATTTCCCTCTAAATCCATTGTTTTTCTAACCATTGTCTTATCTTCAGGACTTAGTTTATTTATTATCGCATCATAAACTGTTATGCTTTGTCCATTTTTTAAGTGAATCTGATTTCTTGTTGTTTCTTTCACAAATCGAGTCAGTGCAGTATTTCTACCTTCAGACTTATTCAGCTTCTTACTCATTGTCAACATACTATGGTTATGATCATTCACTTTAGTCTGTAAAACTGAATTCTGTTCTTTCACATCATCTAGTCTAATCTTCAATAACTTATTGTCATTCTTATACTGAACCAATTCATTCTTTGTACTATCCAGCTTGTTATTTAGCGTCTTATTCTCATCTTTCAAATTATCTATTTTATCACTCAACAATTTGATACGTTTCAACAACGCCCCAATCATTGACTTTAGTTCTTGAATAAACGTTTTAAGCTGATCAAACACACGGTATTCAACAACAATCTTATTCTTATTCAATCTTGATTTTGGTGAATTCTCCATTTCCACTAATTGTGAAGATACATTTTCCAATCGTTCGTACGCATACGCAATATTTTTCTCGTCCACAGTGTCTTGTTTCAAAAAATCTTTTGCGATATTCACATTATGCTGCATTTCTAGTGTCTTATCCTTTGTATCCTGCCACTGGCTTAATGGCATATTTGCCGATGCATCTTTTAATGGTTCCTTAATACTTGTAGCACCATACATCAAATATAAATTGCTCTCATTCATAATGGTTTCCATACTTTTATACATCTTATTTCGCATCGCATTAAATAAAATCGGAACTTTATCTCTTTCATTGATTATAGACTGTTCCGGTTTATACCCCATGCGTACTAATGTTTCATCTAACCCTGTGCCACAGCGCAATCCTCCGCCATGCTTCTGAATATATTCCATATCCTCTGCACGTTCATAAATAGGTTTAAAATCGAGGTGCATATGGTAGAATCCAGATTCATCCAAATGTACAGTGGCACCTAAGATATGAAAGTATGGAAAATCCTTTTTAAATCTAACAAGAAATTCATTAAAAATGCGAAGCGCTTGTTCTTTCGTTATTTTGCCATTTTCACGATCACTCTTATCCCCCAATCCTATAATTAAAGAACGAAACATTTTAATCTGTTCCATTTTATTCGTTTTTGGATTTCGCATCTGATCATGCAGATGCTGCGTATAATAATCATTTCCAATCAATGGATAATCCCGGTTACGTGGCTTTGTCTTGATTTGGCCAGAATTATATTGTTCCCAAGCTGCTGCTTTTCGTTTCAATGTATAATCATTTCGTTCTTTTATATAAGGCTTCATTAACTCATTGATTTGTTCCTTATAGCTCTTTTCATAAGAAACAAGTTCGATTACTGTATCTTTACTCGTATCATGCGTATGTTCTAATTTAGAGCGATACTCCAAGCCATGATTATGTTCTTCACATCCTTCACCAGCTGTAATCGTCACTGATACTTCATTCATGAAGATCACCCGATTTTAATATTTTATACAATGTTGTACGACAAACATTATATTTTTTACACATCTGTTCAAAAGTCATTTCCTTCTTTTCTGCTCTAAGAACATCCACACCAGGAAGTTTTTTCTTAGGTCTTCCAGAAGTCGATGCTTTTTCTTCAATAATCACTTCCAAATTGCCATTATATGTATTTCGATATATCCCATTGAAATGTTTAAAAAGTAATTTTATACATTCCTTTTGATGTTCAATATTCGTATCATTTAAATATAATTTAAATCGATTCATTTACGTATCCCCCTTATTATTGTTCATTAATTATTTCCACACATCCTTTTGAGCAAGCCTTGCTTGCCATAATTACCAGCTTGATGGTAATGCCCTTCCCTATTGAACCCCAATACCGCACTAAAGGCGGTAATGAAGTTCAATGACGGGCAACTGCGTTGAGCTTTTAGCGACATCATTCGAATTGAGAATCAATGATGTCGATCAGATTCTGCTCAGAATTATTGAAGAACTTAACGTAAGTCTTCAAACACTCCGTTTGTGTATGACCCAAGCGTTTTGCGACCAATGATACAGGTGCATTCGCATTACATAGAAGTGATGCATTGCTTCGTCTAAACCCATGAATCTTGATCATGCGAATTCCTGATCTTTCGCAGGCGATTGCCATACGCTTCTTCACAACTTTCGCAAGAACGGGTCTGTCCACTCCAAACAGAAATGTATCTTTTGTGATGCAGTACAAGTCTTTGTACCAATCCAAATATTCCTGCATGATGCATTTCATTCGTTTGGGCATCGTTATCGTTCGAATACTGTTCCTTGTCTTTGGCGGAGTAACCAGATACGATCTTCCCTGCACATACCTAGCTACTGTCTTATTGAATCGAATTGTCCCCTTATCCATATCAATATCGTTCATTGTTAGTGCAACACATTCGCCAAATCGACATCCCATAAAATACAAAAGATTCACAATGACATAACAGACGTATTCTCCGTTTTCTTTGTTTCTTGGAAAACATTGAATGAACTGCTCAAATTCATCCGGAGTATAGAAATCGTCTTCATCAATGATCTTGTCCGGCCTTTTGTATTTGGGAATTCTTTTGACAGGATTAAACTGTACATATCCCATTTCAAGTCCATAGTTAAAAATCTTATTCAAATATGTCAGCATCTTATTTACATATTCTTCACTCAAACCTTTTTTAAATGCAGCATCCGTAATCTGTTTGATCTGTCCAGATGTTAGAGATTGAATCTTTTCATCATACAAAGATTCAAAGTATTTTGAAATATATGTATTACTTTGTTTTGTGCTTGATTTTAATTGATTTGCCTTAGCCAGATCATATACGTCAATAAACTCTTTCAATGTATAAGAATGACTTTCAAAAGTGTGTGTTTCTGCATTAAAAGATTCTTTATATTTCAATTCAAACTCACGCGCATCATTGATGGAATTAAAAGTCTTTCGAAAAGAATATCTATGATACTTTCCAGTTGAAGTGGGTACAGATCCACGAATTTCATACTTCTTATTTCCTAAACGTTTCACAGACATTGTCTACACCTCCACATGCCCGTCTCTTCGAAGCATGTCAAAGATCTTGATAAAGAACTGATTAGGAGCATATGCAGAATACTGTTTGTGAAGTTGATGCATTTCAATATGTGAATCCAGTCTATTGATATATTCATCCGCATATTCTTCCGATTCAATAAGCAATCGATCATACAGTTCATCATTCAGAATAACATTTCCATAAAGTCCAAAATGCTTCACTTCTAAAGAGAGTGTATTATCTTCTATATTATCTTCTATATTATTAGGACAACTCAGTTGGCTACCCTGGCTAACTGAGTTTGCCACCCCACCTAACTCTGTTGACTGGTAGCTAACTAAGTTTGCCACCTCTTTTGCGACATAAATACAATTTTTAATACCATGATTTACAAAGTCTTTCTTCTCTAACAAATTCTTTTGTATTAAACTTTTTAAAGCTTTATCTACACCAGCTTTAGTTGAATTTGTAAAATCTGCCAAATAACTACGACTGCCTGTAAATGCACCACAATGATCACGCGAAAATCCATAGATAATCGCATAAATACTCAATTCCAATCCTTTTAACCCCAATTCATTTATCATCCAATATTGAATAGAATAATAGGAATTGGGTTTAATCTTCTTATTATTTTCCATAAAAAAACTCCTTTTACCTCATTACGAAATAGACTTTCTGAATAAGCATTCAAAAAGCCTCCAAAAAAAGATAAAAAGGAGGCCACATTTTGCATAATGTGCTATAATATACGTGCTTAGGGGTATATTATATGCCTCCGGTTTAATTTGGTGCCAGCCAAATTAAGCCTTTTTTTCTACCTTAAAATCAAAAAAATCCTTCACGATCACAACCGGAACTTTTCCTTTTAAAAGTCGCCTTTCATCCAGCTCATACTCATCCTTCATAACCTGAATGAATTGGTATGCCTTGGATTTGCTGATGTTCGCATAGGCTGCCACATCCGTGGGTCCCCAATATAACTTTTCCATTTTGAATTTCCCCTTTCTAGAAAGTTATTTATAAATACGACTTATAACTTTCATATTTATCATACCATTTAATCTGGAAATTGCAACTGCATAATGCGTATATTTCCGGATATCTTTTTTTATATACTTTACCATGTTAATATATCTATAGATTTGGAGGGGTCCTATGTCTGTAAAATCCTATATAGATTCTTTATGTTCAGAAAAAAATTTAAACATGAAACAACTTGCTGAACAGGTAGGAATCAACTATAAAACATTGAATACTCTAGTAAATGAAGATGGTAGACTTATGAATCCTAAACAGTTGGCTTTATTTTCAAAATACACAGGCAAGTCAAAACAGGAAGTATTCTATGACAATTTAAAAGATGATGATTTATCAGACGCATGTACAAAAACTGCCCTTCTATATATCGGTAAGAAAACATGTGAAGGATGGATTGCCAATATAGATATCCGTCTTGATACAAAGATATCAAATACTCGTACTGCCAACTATGCTGGCATACTGCATAAAAAAAGATCCGGAAACGGATTAACTGTAGTGGAAGATTGGGATCAGCTAAAAGTTGACTTTTGGGAGTTCTACTACAAAGGTAAGTTAAAGGATGAAGAAGAATACGGCAGAGACACAATTGCCCGTACGTTTGCCAATGAAAGAAAGTACATATCCAGTGTATTATTCTTTGGTCTTCAAAGACTATGTACAACAAACCTAAATCCAGTCAACTATCATATCGTATTCAACCGAGATACTGAATATTATCTAGTAAAAGACTATTTCCCAAAGAAGATGAACATGGGCTTTGAGTGTATCTACGTTGATGAAAATGAGAGATAAATAGTCAAAAGAGTATCACCATAAACAAGTGATACTCTTTTATTATCCATCCTGGATTTACATTGTTATATTAATCAATAGAGGTTTTTCATTTCTAATCACTTTGAATATCCGTTGCATACTCATCTTTCTTTACAGATTCTTTTAGAATCAAATAAACCTCTGTAAACGCAGCTACATCATATGGCTGCACAAACAATGCTCCAATTCCAAAGCAAAGAAAGCCTAGAAAATACCATCCTAGAAAAGATAAATCTAAGACAAATAAATCCATCTTTTGTCCAGTCGTCATTTGTTTGGATAACGAGAAAGCTTCATCTGTAGTAATATTAGGATTTTCTGCCAATAAACATGGAATCATAGAATATTCATACGCCTTTATAATTCCAAGAACTACAAGTAATAAAAGCCAAAGCATTATTTTTAATTCCATGATAAGCATGATTTTTACCACATTTAAATAATTCCCTTTAAAGCCTTGAAATATTTCATTTAACGCTGGATTTCCATAATGATTTTTAATGAAATAATATTGTTCTCCGACTCTAATGGAAAAGCCAATAAAGATAGAAAATAATAATCCTACAATAGATTCCATTGATAAAAATGAAAGGATTGAAGAAAACATACTTGGCAATACAACATCAGGTACTAAACCTTGTACTTCTTGAATAACAGTCACATAATAAGTACTCAATATTCCTGCAATCAGCGTAACCAGAAACATTTTCCAATAGTTTCGTTTCATGATTTGTTTAGCTTGTTCTTTAACTTGTTGTCGATTCCACATATTATTTCACCTTACTTTCTTTATACGTCATTATACTTCTTCCATTTATTTTGCATTAAATCCAATAAGACCCATTTCTTCTCCAAACCATCCTTTTGCTTCCACACGCCCAAGACCATATGCCCAGAATGTAACAGTTTGACCTTCTTTAAAATCAAATTCTTTATTGTAATCAAGCACACAAACATAAGACTTATCATCAAAGATATTGATCATGTATCCTCTAAAATCTTTATCATCTACACGAGCTATGATTTTTCCTGTATATGTCAATTTCTTTCCATACCACTTAGAATGTGTAACCTCTAAATCCGATTGATCCGGTGATTGTGACTCTGCCTTAAAGGATGCTTCATCCACTTCACTGCACTCCACTGAAATCGTACTTTCTAATCCCTGATATTCAACAGTAACCTCTGAAGTCTTTCCAGCTTCTAATGTGACAGGATCTTTGACAGTCCATCCTTCCGTAATAAATTCTTTTGTACCATCCTCATAATAGGCCCATACACCAATTTTCGACTTATTATCTATCGTTTCATTTGCTTCTGCAAAACCCGTATATAAGGCTGTCATATTCTCTAGCTTTGCCTGATTAACCTCAACTTTTTCATTATTTGGTGTTATATTCGAACATCCACAAACCAAGAATACACTTAGCAATGCCGCTGCATACTTCTTCATAGGTGCACCTCCTTTTTTATATGAATATTTTTGTTATTCAACATTTTTAATTTGTTTGATTGCTTTAGCATCTATGCCATAAATTACATCTGCAAATTCTTTGTGTTCATTCGAATGACTGGTATATATTAAATAATGATTCTCTTTTTTGATAAAATCATTCAGGTAATTTTGCATGATTTGTTTAGCTTGTTTATCTAAAGCATCAAAAGGCTCATCTAATATTAGAATATTTGGACTTTCCATTATTGCTTGAATAATCCTAAGCTTTTGCTTCATACCTAAAGAATAATACTTATATTTTTTATTAATATCTTCCTCTAATCCGAATAATTTACAAAATTGATAGATTTCATTTTTTGTCACTATCTTTTTTATTTTAGCGATTTCCAATAAATTATCCATTCCAGATAAATTGTTAAAAAAATCTGGTGAATTTATACAGATCCCTGCATTTTGTATAAAGTCATAGTCCTGTCCAATAATATAATCATCTACTGTAACTATACCCGTATCTGGTTTACTAAATCCGCATATAAGCTTTAATAAAACACTTTTTCCTGATCCATTCACTCCTTCAATGAAGTTCCACTTATTGGGCATAAAAGTAATATTTACATCTTCAAAAATTGTTATGCCTTTATAAGATTTTGAAACACCTTTTAAACTAATCATAAATAATCCTCACTTTGATTTATGTAAAATTTTCTGATGAGACAATAGGATAAAACTGACGTCACAATTATTATGCAAAAATATACTCCTTCAAAAACGCTATTTGAACTCATTGTCACTAAATTTGTTTTAGAATAGTTATCAAGAAATGTCATCAATATCAGAAAAAGAAATTGTAGATATACAAAAAACTCTTTCTTGTATAATATCTGAAAAATCGTTCGCAAAAAGATAATCTCAAACAACAGCGAAAAGAAACGAATAAGATACATATAAATCATAAATAAGTTTGAAGCATCACAATGTTCAACGACACAAATGAAACCTATAAAAATACAAATCGAAAACCAAGTAAAGAAGCATTTTTTAGCCAAGTCAATTGTGATATTATTTAAAAATGAAACTTTTGACATTCGATATTGCCAAAAATTATATTCGCTATAGTGAAAATTTTTATTATCTTCTATAATCCATAGTATTACTATTACAAAAAGTATAAAACCAATCATAGAAATCATATTTGGATATATAAACCCATAATCAGAACTATAATTCTTGTCCATTAGTACAATTCGAATGGCACTAAATAAAGAATCAGTTTTCTTTATTGGTGCATACTCTATCATTACCATTTTAAGATTTCTTAAAAACACAGACACTGAAATAAGTGTTAACACAAAAATCAAAAGTAAATACCTACTTAATAGCTTACTAATTCTTTTTAGTTTATTTAGCATAACAATCACACTTCTTACTCCTTAATGTAACAACAATTATGCATATAACATAAATCACAATTGTAAATAACATTAGAAGCAAACTACTGTATCCACTAATTGCACCATTGACCATAATAGCTATAGGATCAACATAAATAAATGCCATATTCCAGGTAATCAAAAATTGAGCAACAAAACTAACACCGTAATAAAAAACTAAAGGCAATATAACAATATCAACCTTTCTCTTGAACATATATGCAATCGTAGTCCCTAAAAACGCGTATACATAAGGAACAAAGAAAAAACGAATTGTTCCTTCCATCAAGTAATACCACCTTTGATGATCTATATATAGATTCTTTCCAAAAACATCAGATAAAAAATATTTTGTTAATTCGCCTGAATTGGCTGGATTAATAACAATTCCAACAAATAGCCATAAAATTAAATAGGATAAATAAATTGAAAGAGCACATCTTAAACATTCCTTATTCATTTCACTCAATGTAAAACGAACATAATCTTTCTTTCTATATGCATTTAAAGAAAATATCGTATCTAAATATGTACGAAAGTTTAATCCCGAAAACAAGCATAACAGTGGAACAAGATAGCCATACGCCATTGTTCCATGATCTATGAAATACGCAAAATCTCCTTTTACAGAATCAAAATAATGTATTGTTAATGACACTAATCCATTAACTTCTTCACAACTTCCACCATAAGCAACGCACGCTTCTCTATAAGCCTGCAAATATTGTTCTTTACCTGAAAAATATTTTGACAACACTATAAAATATGTAGTCCCTTGATAAATCAAGAAAAACAAAGAGATAATCACACAAACACCACATAATATAAAATATCTTTTTTTCATGAAATATATCCATATTTACTTTTATAGCCGTAAACAATTATCCTTTCTTTTGAAACTAAAATTATTATTTATCATCTGCACCTATAATGTTGTGTATAATCATAAAATTCTATTTTCATAGAACATTTAAACAACTTGAACTCATATTATCTTGTAGTCTTGGAAGTTTATTATCTATGATCCTACTTTGCGTCTGGATATGTGTCTTCAAATTTATCGGCATATCGATTGTGCTTTTTATACTTGAAGAACATAACGACTAAAAAAATAACAGCTACTACACCTAATACGTAAACTAACCAATCTAATGTCATCTTACTATGTCCTCCTTTTCTAATTTCATATTATCATAGTTGTAACCGCTTTTATACAGTTTTTTATTCATTTTCCTCCAAACGTATCATTTGTTATTTTTCATGTGTAATATAACTTAGTTAGTAAATAATTCTATCTAATATACTAAGTTTGTATGTTTTAAACGATACTTTCTCAAGGTATAAATCAGTATCATATTCCCTGAAACAATCTACAATTTTAGAGTTTCAATTAAAGAATATGACAGGGAAAAACAACTATATTGAAAGCACGAATCGAATATACATGGACCCAATAATATTTCACCTAATCATGAGCATTGCATTACCTAAAAAGTATGATATAATTCAAGTAGTACATAAAGATGTTCAATAACTGAACATGAGAAAAGAGAGGACGGGAATCCTCTCTTTTTTTCACTTCTGCAATGTTTTGTCTTGGTTATGTTACTTCTTTAGTTCTCGAATAATCAGTAGCAAAACTACTAATGTTAAAAATTCTGAGTACATAAAGATAAAACAATAACCAAGCATTACAAAAGCGTTCTCTTTGAAGGTCTGAATTCATAAAGCCAACCTCTAGTCGAAATTATAACATAATCTGGTATCTTAAACGCCTTTCTGTCAGCTTTTTGAAAGAAAAAGTGAAGGATGCTGCCGAATCCGAGGCACGTAACGTTACATCTTATATTACAAGTCTTATCTTAAAAGACTTAAAAGAGAAGAAGCTTGTTTGAAAAAGTTTATCAACTAAAAAAGAGGACTTAATATCCTCTAATTTTTTATATTCAAATAATGTATCTTACATAAGGGGTGGGAAAATAAGCGCCACCATAAATAGAGACGTGTATAGCTAATATAATAAAAGTAGCAAGAAGAAGAAATACTACAAAATATTTGAAATATTTTTCAGCCTGTTCTTGAGATATTTTTCCATTTTTATTAAGCTCAGGATGCTCATCAAGTTCTTTTATTCTTTTTTTTAAATAATTATCTAAAAATTTCATTACTAATCACTATCCTCTCCATCATTATCACTACGTAAAAATCACTATACTGTCCATTGGTATCAAAGCTCCTTTTTTTATTCTATAAGTGTTTATAAATGATAATCTAAATATGTACATAAATGATCATTTAAGAATGTACACTTCT
>NZ_JANFYN010000045.1 GCF_024460475.1 Holdemanella sp. MSK.7.32
TATACAATTCTATATTAACCAGAATACTTTTCTTCCTGGTTTCATAATACGAAAAGATATGCATAAAACATATCTTTCAATGGACCTATGAAACCCTTTAATCGAAAGCCAAAAGATTTAAAGAGAGATTCCAAAGGCTTCTCCAGTAATGATTATACTACATGAAGACAATAAAGATAAAGATTCAGTAATCACTAAACTTATTTATTTGGCTTCTCTCTTTAATTTTCTCAATATTTCGCCAGCAAACTCTGTGCCTCCTCGATTGATTGAGATTTTAACTTCTCCATCCACTGTATTCAGTATTAAAGTTCCTGCTGTTAATGTTGTTTTGTAGAACACGTTTGTGATCTGACTCCAATTCCATTCTTTAAACTTATATCCGAACATGTTTTTAGAACATTTTATTAACCTTTTTTTAGTCGCTACACAGCATTTTCCATTTACAGTAATGAACGGAAGATTTAGTCTTTCATCTGAATCCAACATTGCGATAATCTGTTCAAAGCATTTAACTGCATTTTTTTCAGAAATACCACCAATCAACTCATTGTTGATTGAATAATAATATGCTTCCATAGCAAGTTCATGATTCTTCATCTTTTTAATTTTCTCTTTATCATACATAACATGTTTCCTTTTCCTAATTCTTTATTTCATTTAATCGATCACATATAAACTTTGCTTTGTATGAACAAACTTGAATTTTAACTTCGCCATGAACTGTATTCAGTATCAAAGTTCCTGTAAACCCTCTTTTTAAGTAGTTGATAGTTTTGATCTGATCCCATTTCCACTCTTTAAATTTAAATCCAAAGAGTTTTTTAGTACATTTGATTATACGATACTGAGTTGCATAGTAACACGAACCTGGTTTGTCAATAAATGGCAAATGAATACTTTCACCTGGTTCTGACATCGAAACTAACTGATCAAAACACTTAATCGCATTTCTATTAGTAATAAAGCCACTTAGATTATTGTTGATTGAAAAATAATAAGTATCCTTCGCAATTTCATTGATATCCATAACATTCCCTTTTTTCCTAGTTACAACTTAAAAGTTTTATAAATGCATCAAAGAAATTTGGCATTTTATAAAGTTCACATCACTGTTGATTTTAGACAAGATTTAAGTTAATATTTCAATGATAAATTTGTCAATTTGATAAAAAAGAACACTAAAGAAAAGGCATGAACCTTCTATTGTGAAGAACGCCCCGCTAGTGTTCTTTTTTTATTTTGTATTAATTCTTAGGGTAAAATTAAAAATCGAAGTATAACCTGAATATTCACATCATACCTCGCTAAAAGCTTCTTAACTTTTGTTCCTAATGCTAGTTTACACTTTAGCCATTCAAATAGTCAAGCATATACATTTAAACATCCACATCTTTAATCCATATAATTGTATAACGCATTTTCAAATCTATATCATAAAGTTAGATATTAAATTTTAATATGTTAAGAATTATCAAAAATAATAAAAGTAGATTAATTCTTATTACCAATATACCGTTATTCTTCTATCACTCAATCCCGAATAGTCCAAGAAAGACGATGGATATGCACTAACAAAATCATCCTTATTACTACTGAAACGTTTTGAGCCATTCATTATATAACATACATCAATAGCTCGAGTAATACCTACATAGTGAAGATTTAACAATTGAGTACTTTCATTTGGATATTCATCTGAAATAATATATTTGTACATATCCATATGAAATACAATATTAAACTCCAGTCCTTTTGATTTATGGAGTGTCATAATATTTATTTCATTATCTGCAGCTGGAATATAACTATGAATCATCTCAGAATCATTTAACACATCATGAAGTAGTGATCTTGCTTTTTCACTATCACCCTTTGGATATACTAATTTTGCAAGAGATATAAATTTATCTTCAGCAGTAGATATTGATTCAGGGGTAGATTTAAAAATTTCATTACATAAATGAAGTGCATTACGATATTTTACAGGTTCAATCTCTTCTGAGAATAATCCATCAGCATAATCCACTACATAAACATTTTTGTCAAAGCACGAAACAAGAACATCTCTAAAAAGCCGACTCCAATCAGAGGTATCTCTATCTAAAGCTGTATCGGTAAAACTTTTATGTGGGTATTGTAGGGCGACATCCAAAAGATTGATAGTACTATTGCTACGACAAAGAATTGCAATTTTATTACTATGGGTAACACCATATTTCTTCTTTATTCCATCTAAATATTTATCAATTTTTTCAGCTATTTGATTTTCATTTCCTTGTACATTAACAAGAAATACTCTCTTATCTTCTGGGACCGATTTCGATGCACCAAAAAGGCACAATGAATATTCAGAGATACTTGGATGACAACGATGATTTTTGCTTAATTCAAAATGTTTAAATTCGTCATTTCTAATTAAATCAATTAAGTATTTGGGAGACCGATTTGTAAAGCCATAAATTGCTTGATTTATATCTCCAACGGCAACACCAACAAGGCCAGTATTTACTAATTGAAGAAAAATGTTGTGTTGAATTTCTCCACAATCCTGATATTCATCAATGAATATATGTGAGAACCTTGCTCTAAGATACTTTATTGCACCAGGAACCTTATTAAGAATATATAAAGCAGTTTCTCCGGATTTATCAAGAAAAATCTTGCCTTCAGATAACGAATCCACAAGTAACGCCTCTAGTTCACTACTTGGTTTTACTGAAAAATCTGCAAGCTTATAGTATTTAGGATCATTTTTCACATTACTACTAATGGAATATTCTGCTATAGAATTTGTTAAATGTCTAGCAAACGGAATAATTATTTGCGAGATATAAAACTTATCAATTGTTCCAAAAAAGGATTGCTTTGCATAAACTCCCTTTTTGTTGCATCTTTTCTTTAACTCGTCACTAGCTTTATTGGTAAACGATATAGCAATTACTCCTTTATAATCTGGAAGTGACGGAAGAACTTTAATGATTTTTTCAACAACAGTATAAGTCTTACCCGATCCCGGTTTTGCAGTAACAACTACATTTCCTGGATAGTTAATAATTGAATGTTGTTCTTGTGTTGGTTCTTTAGTCATTTTTAGGGTGAATCCTTTCTTCGACTATGCTTATCAAATTTCTCAATGGTAAAACAATGTTATCATTAGCTAAACATGAAAGTTTATCATAGTTTTCTGTTAAAAAGTCCATCATATTTTCAGCTTTTCTTGTTTGCATGGCTTTAACCAAGATATCTACTTTTTCTTTACCATAATGAGTTTCCAATACAATCTTTAACGGACTATTTGCAAGATCATTTTCTAAGTCAATATCTGATAGATACAGACCATAAGGTGTAGCCTGTGCGCGTATATATGAATTCAATTCTTTAGCAGTCTTATCCGGTTCAGTTTCACACGGCCATTCATTCTCACTTTTATGTTTCTCCCAATAGTTGCACAAATCGTTATCAGTTCCAGAACGTAAACCTTTGAGAATCTTCATAATACGTGAGATACCAGCATAATAATGCTTTTCAGGATTTTTTGTAGGCTTAGAAAAAATATCATTGTCCGTCCTTAATGTCCACGGTATATTCAATGCATTGCATACGGCAACATATGGTTCAAATCCAACACCTTCAACTGAAAGAATAGAAATATTGAACCGATCTAAGTCAATGTTAAGAGCTTTAGCTAATGCGTTATAGAATAACACTTCTGATGTTCCTTCAACAAGAAAGACACCATCTGCAAAAAACACTTCTGCAGAAAGAGTATTTAACCGATAACTAAACTCATTTATAACTTCCTGTAGAATAGTACTGCATCCGCCACAAGCTGAGTGAGTAAATTTAGCTTTAGAATACAATCGAACTATACATTTAGGATCAAATCTTGATGCAATATGTGGTGAATGCGAAGTAATAAGTACTTGATCATTAAAATGATTTTGAATATATTCCGAAAGTTTGCGTTGTTGATGTGGATGAAGATGTGCTTCTGGCTCTTCTATAGCATAGAATGTTACACAATCAATATCTTTTTGAATATTTTGTTTTGCAATCCATGTTGCTAGAAAAATTTGATTATTTCTACCGTCACCACCTAAAGTAAGAATATGATCCTCAGATGAATATGCAAGTTTTAAATTTTTAAGTAGTTTATCCGCATCACTTTCACCGGCAACAAACTTTACATTTTGATCCTCATTATGTATAGATAACTCATCTAGTTCTTGGTTGACATGATCAAGAGCAGAAGTAATATAGTTCATAGAGTTAAGTTGTCCATTAATACTATCTAATTTTTCTTGAATCTCAATAGATGTTTTTTCATCAGAAGCAATTTCATCTTCAGATAATTTTTCTTTTGCAAGTTGAAGTATTTGTGCACGCTCTCGTTTTAAAAAACCTAAAAGATCTCTATTTGTATCAACACATTGCATATTCAAACGACGAATATATTGTCGAGTAGTAATTTCTTCTAATGTATTTTCACTGAACCCTACAAACAATTTATAGGCGCCATTTTTAGAGTTTGTATAACGAATCAATACCGTTCCGTCTTTCATAGCACCTGCAAAAGCACTTAAAAGACATTCTTCAACGACATTTGTAATCGTAACTGTTATTTCAATCTTATCTGTTTTTGAATATGCATTGTAGTCACTATCAGAAAGTTCCAAATCACGCTCACTGATACTTTTATCAAACAGTAAACGCAAAGCGTAAATTAAATTCGTCTTTCCAACGTCATTAGCTCCAATAATTAAAGTCTTATCTTGGAAAGTGATTTTTTCATCATCAAAATTCCGGAATCCTTTTATATGTATATTTTCAATTCTCATTTTTCCCTCCATCTTAATCAAGCATAATTAAACTCAATCATACAATCTCACATTAAAACGCAGTCCAAGCTTCGGTGATATATCCTTTACTTAGTCGAAAACCACTTCTTCTTCAGCAATATGATAGATGTTAATCTGATTTTCTACATCAAGTTTATTGACTACCCAACCTTTAAATTGACATAATTGAATAAAGTCTTTAATGCGGTTTACTCCATTAATTTCCTTTAGAGTTACAATTACACCAAATCTCATGTTGTAACCATCTTTTTCATTTAATCGTTCTTTAGTTCTGACACTCAAGCCCCATAATCCATTTGAATTATTTGGTTTTGGTTGTCTTTTCTTTCCAGTAGGTGTCAACAATTCATCACGTAACAATTTGACGTTATCCCATTTTCTATACTCTTTTCGAGCTTGTCCTTCATAAAGAATGATTCTCTCATCTTCAGATTGTTTATTCTTATTTATAGGGTTAATTCCAATTTTTCCATTCTTTTTCTTTTTCAATGTGCCAAAATGAATATCTAATTCAGTATTCGTATAATCTACTCCTTGGTTTCTTGAACATTTTGGAAAATAGCATAAAGTAGCTTTAGCCACAAACGGGAATTTTTCTTTATCTTCGGGAACAGGAATATTATATGCAAATGTATCATAATCCAATGTGAATCCGTTGATCATAAATTTAATTTCATCATCCGGTGTTTCGATTATTTGATTAATATGTTTTGGAACAACACCATAACCTATCTTTTGCGGGCTATACTTTTCTTTATTCCATCCTGCTGCTGAATCAATAATCAAAGCCTTCGCTAATTCTCTTGTTAGGCCTAAAACTTCGATCAGATAAGATAGTTTTCTCGCAATCCAAGGAGCAGCAAAGGATGTTCCGCGCACAAATTTTTCTCCTGAAGGTGCGTATGCTTTTATTCTCTTATCATCGGTGCCACCATAATAGCTTACATCTGGTTTATTGAAAAAAGATAATACCAAACCTTCTCTAGTATAATCGGCTGGTTTACCATTAAAATCAACTGAATTAACAACTAATGAGTTAATAGAATCTGCAGGAGCTCCAATCTTTTTTGCGTTAAATCG
This sequence comes from Holdemanella sp. MSK.7.32, assembly GCF_024460475.1. GTDB lineage: Bacteria > Bacillota_I > Bacilli_A > Erysipelotrichales > Erysipelotrichaceae > Holdemanella. The sequence goes on from NZ_JANFYN010000045.1 coordinate 5,943, forward strand.
TGATGTTTTATTTGTACCTGCAACAACAAATATCACATCATTCTCATATTGGATTTTATCTAGAATTGCCGCTTCTGGAGAAATGAAGTTTGAATTAATTTCTAATGCAGAACCTAAAGATAAATTCCAGACTTTTATATCTCTATTCGATTCTACAATTTCCTTTATGGCTCTCATTACTGCAAATGAACTAAAGCTACCACTTTTGGCAACGCCAAAATGTCTAACCTTAAATCTTCCACATCCGTCATCCAGTTCTTTATTGATGTTTGGTCCATCAACAATAATTGAACTTACCATTGTACCATGATTATAATCTGAACTATCTAAATCAATGCCATCAACCATATTTTTAAATTCTACCCATTCAGAAAAATAGACCGTCTCATCAAACATTGTGTCAATGACTCCAATTGTCGGCTCATTTCCAGGGTGTGGTATTGAGATACTACTTTTTTCACCATCTTCAAAAGATTCTTTTTCAAACTTGGAAATATCTGTTACTGCCATTGAGATTAAATATGGAGCTTTAGATAGTAACATCTTATATTGATCAGGTCTCAGTAAAAGTGTTGTCTCATCAATACTCCTTACATCTAAAAAGTTAATATCTAATTGTTTCATGATGTCCGAAGTTTTGGTTCCCGTTTCATAAATTGTAACGATTGCCTTATCATTCATGTCACTCACATCTTGATCTACGCCAAATTTTTCAACATAAAAAGCATCAACAATCGTATTAACAAATCTTGTTCTTGATACTTTGATTTTTGTTTCATCTTCGAACAATTTTTTGTACTTTTTCGAATTAATATCATTTATAGTGTCATGACTAATAACATTACCAAAATAATTTTGAACAGCAGATATTACATTTGCGAGATTTTCTATAGCAGCCTCTAATTTATAACTTTCTAAACAATGAGTAATAATATGTTTTGGATTGTTTTCATCCGTGAACTTAGCTCCTACAATCGTATCATTGTTTTTCTTTGAAGAACTTTCTAATATGCCTTTGATTCGATTTGATTTGGCAACCACTGTGTTATAATACACACTCACTAGTGGATTGATTTGTAATTTTTCATTTTGCCAAAACTTTTGTACATTCATTAAATCATTCTTCAAATCCATCAAGTGTTCAATAGTCACAAATTTATTCTTAGGCAAATTGATGGCTCCCATAGAACTATTTTTCCCGTGTTCAAAAGTGCCTTTTAATTGTAAAATTCCATTCATATACAATTACTCCTTTAATTCTCTTTGTACTTGGCTTTTTGATATACCTGTAAGTATTTCAATCTCTCTAACAGTGAATCCTTGACTTTGTAAATGTTTTAGATTCTTTATATCCTCTTTATAAAAACTCCTATATACTCTTCTTAAATAATCAAATTCATCATTCGGATTACTAAATGCCAAAGAAGTTCTTATAATGTTTTTCAAATCTCCAGGATAAGGTATAATTTCTACAGAAGAAATTATTTTTCTGAACAATCTCATATTACTTCCAACATTTTTAAACTTAGACAAATAATGTTTTAATATGGTTACAGAAATTTCAACTAAATCTTCATGAGAATATCTATTAAAATCAATGACTGAATCAAATCTTCTTACTAAAGCCTTATCAAAATGATTAAATAGATTTGTTGTCGCAATTAAGAGTACCTCGTCATTTAGATTATCCAATCCCTTTAGCACAGAAGTGGTTGCTCGTCCCATTTCTCTTAAATCATTAGAATCCGTCCTATCTAATGCAAGTGCATCTATTTCATCAAATAAAACAACAACTTTTTCTGGTGAAAACAAGCCATTTATTTCATCAAATAATTGTGCTATATTTTTTGCAGTTTGACCAAGCTTGCTGTCAATCAAAAACGCAAAATCAACCATATACAATTCTCTATCAAGAATGCGCGCTATCTGTTTTGCAGATTCTGTTTTCCCAGTTCCTGGTGCACCTTGAAACAAGAACTTGTTAACACCGATTCCATGCCCAGCCGCATTTACTATTCCCACTATATCGTCCTTGATACAATCTGGTAGTGGTAACGGGTCTCCATTAACCTCTAGTTTCTTTACAAAAGCCAAATCATCCTCTTCCATCTGTGGAACAAAAGTATTCGCGTTTGATAAAAGTGCCATAATATATTCAGCTAGTTGATAATCACCATTTTTATCAAATTCATTTGCTATTTGATAAGCCTCGTTTCTAAAGGCAGAGTCATTTCTTTCTGCATGGTATTTTATTAAATTTATAATATTTGCCTTTTTCATTTTGATACCTTCCATCTCTCTTGTTATCGTTGCTTCTATTTTAACATAGTTGGGACACATTTTCAACGAATGGGACATATGTTGATTTATACGTTTATAAAAAAAACGCCTAGAGCTTGTCTCTGGGCGTTTGATTTATACTATCCTAATTTCTTAAGGATGTTATCTAATTGTGTTTTCGTCATTTCTAGCTTTTCTGTGTAAGATGCTAGTTTTTCTTTTTCTGCATTGACTTTAGCTTCTGGTGCTTTATTGACGAATCCAGGATTTTTCAACATGCCTGAACAACGTTTGATTTCGTTTTCTAGGCGTGCGATTTCTTTTTCTAGTTTTCCTTTTTCTTCTTCTAGGTCAATTAATGCATCCATTGCGACTGTTAATACAGCTTTTTCGATTGTACGTGATAGTACGTCTTCTGTATTAAGGTCTTCTTTGACTGTGGCGTGTGCCATGCGTGCTAGGATGGCAGTTGATTCTGTATTTAGTGCTACATAGCCGTTGTCATTGTGTAGTGAGATTGTTAAGTCTTCACTTGGTTTCATTGAATATTCGACTTTGATTTCACGTACGGTTTGAATAGCACTGATGACTAATGCCATTTCGTCTTTTTCTTTGTCTGTGTATTCGAATTCAACTTTTTCTGGCCATGTTTCTACGTTTAAGCTTTCTTTTTCGTGTGGCAAGTTCAAATAGATTTCTTCTGTCACAAATGGCATGAATGGTGATAATACTTTTAGAATTCCCATCATGACTGTGTATAGTACAGCTTTTGTATTAGCTACTAGGCTTTCGTCATCTGAGTATAGTGTGGCTTTTGATAGTTCAATATACCAGCTGCAGAAGTCGTCCCATACGAAGCTATATAGTTCGTTTCCTACAATAGCTAATTCATATTTGTCCATGTTTGTTGAAACGTGGTCTAATACTTCGTTAAAGCGTGCTAGGATCCATTTGTCTACGCTGTTAGCTTTTGTCATGTCTAGTTCTGGTTTTGTGTCACCAATTTGCATTTGAACATAGCGTGCTGCGTTCCAGATCTTGTTAATGAAGTTCCAGCTTGCGTCCATCTTCGTTTCGTCAAAACGTAGGTCTTGTCCTGGTGTTGAGTTTGTTGTTAAGAAGAAGCGTAGTGCGTCGGCACCTTTTTCTTGAATTACATCCATTGGATCAATACCGTTTCCTAATGATTTTGACATTTTGCGTCCTTGTGTATCACGTACAAGTCCGTGGATCAATACATCTTTGAATGGACGGTTCTTCATACAGTAGCGTGTTTGGAAGGCCATACGTGCTACCCAGAAGAAGATAATGTCGTATCCTGTTACTAATACATCATTTGGGAAATATCTTGCAAGATCGGCTGTGTTTTCTGGCCAGCCTAGTGTTGAGAATGGCCATAATGCACTTGAGAACCATGTGTCTAATACGTCTTCGTCTTGTGACCAGTTTTCAATGTCTTTTGGATCTTCCATTCCTACATAGATTTCACCAGTTTCTTTGTTTGTCCATGCTGGAATTCTGTGTCCCCACCATAACTGACGTGAAATACACCAGTCTTCAATGTTTTCTAGCCATTGTTCAAATGTTTTATTGAAACGTGGTGGTACGAAGTTAATTCTTTGATCTTCGATTTCTTGATTCTTTAATACTTCTTCAGCCAATGGTTTCATCTTCACAAACCACTGTTTACTTAAGTATGGTTCTACAATTACGCCTGTTCTTTCGGAGTGTCCTACTTGGTGTAAGTGTTCTTCAATGTGATCTACAACACCCGCTTCTTTAAAGTCGTTAACTAAGGCTTCACGACATTCAAAACGATCCATACCAGCGTATTTACCACACATATCATTCATTGTTCCATCTGGATTCATACAGATTGGCATTGGCAAGTTGTATTTTTTAGCTAATGCGAAGTCGTTAGGGTCATGGGCTGGTGTACATTTCATTACGGCTGTACCAAAACTCATATCAATATAGTCGTCTGCCATGATTGGAAGTTTATCTCCGTTAGCAGGGTTAATGGCGTGCATTCCAACGATGTCTTTATATCTTTCATCATCTGGGTGTACAAAAATAGCTTGGTCGGCAAACATAGTTTCTGGACGTGTTGTCGCAATCACTAATTCTTGTCCTGTTTCAACCACTTTATATTTGAAGTAGTACATGTGACCCATGATTTCTTTATGTTCAACTTCAATGTTTGACAATGCAGTTTTAGCTTCTGGGTCCCAGTTAATAATTCTTTCACCTTGATAGATTAATCCATCATTGTATAAATCTACAAAGACTTTACGAACAGCATGAGATAATCCTTCGTCTAATGTAAAACGTTCACGGCTATAGTCTAAAGATAATCCTAATTTAGCCCATTGGCTACGAATAGTCGAAGCATATTCTTCTTTCCATTCCCACGCTCTTTCTAAGAATTTTTCACGACCAATGTCATAACGAGAAATTCCTTCTGATTTTAAACGAGCGTCCACCTTTGCCTGTGTCGCAATACCCGCGTGATCCATTCCGGCTACCCAACATACGTCGTAGCCTTTTAATCTTTTATAACGACATAAAATATCTTGTAGTGTTGTATCCCATGCATGTCCCAAGTGTAACTTTCCTGTTACGTTTGGTGGAGGGATCACAATACAATATGGGCGTTTAGACAAGTCGCCCGCTGTGAAATATCCTTTTTCAATCCAATTTTGGTATTTATCATTTTCTACTGCTAAATGATTATACTTTGCTTCCAACGTCATCCACAATCATCCTTTCCATACATATAAAAAAGCACATCCCCATAGGACGTGCTTGACGTGGTACCACCTAATTTTATTCTCATTCACATTAACGCTGTGTCACGAAATTTACTACTCTTAGTTCATAAATTCAACTCAAAGACTACCTTCACTTATCCAACACGCAAACTTTCACCAAACGCTTGCTCTCTATAGAATTGGTATAAACTACTCCTTCTTGTCATCGCTTTGAATTTAGTTTATCAAAGAAAAAGTAAAAACTCAAATCATTTTGAAAAATTAGTTGTTTTATTCTCTACTTTACTATATTATGATTAAAGAAAGCGGTGTAAACATGGATAATCAATTATACAATCAAATTAAAGCTGTTCATGAACAATATATTAAAGAACAGAATCGTTTAGAAGACGAAATCGATAGACTAAGACGAGAAATCGTTTGTCTAGATAATGAAGACGAAATTGAAGCGTTAAATAAACTCGTTAAGATCGATGATATTAAACGTAAGATGGTTGTAGAATTCATTCATAGTTTAGATAAGATTGTAGAACAGTAAATCTACAATCTTTTTTGTTTATTAGAACTCACCATTTTTATAAGCTCTGGCGATCACATATGAAGGTTCATAATAAGCACCATTCGTATAATCGTCAATGACACAACAAATAGCATCATTATAGATTCGTATAAGTCCTTGTATATAATCCTCATTTGGAAGTAATGTATCAATGATTAATCTTGCGTATACTTTTCCCATATCCAATTCAGTTGGAATGCGAGAACATAATTCACTATTTACATTCTCAACATGAAAACTACCATACTCTAGTTTATATTCATCCATCAAATCATGTACTACTTTATCTGGATTATCACTATGTAGAACATTCGCAACACTAATAAGATGATACAAATGATCATATCCCAGTTGATTCACAACATATTGATTTCGTTGATGAAGAAACCGAGATGTCTTCTCAATCATAAAACACACATAAAACAAATCATTTTCTGTTACTAGTTCATCAAAGTATTTATTTCTCATAAGCTATAGCTCCTTTGATATGAAAGACATTTTAAAGCTTCTTCTGTACAAAAAACAATTTGATGCGTAGGATACTTAAATTTAACAAGTTCCCAAAAAGCAGTTCTAGAAATCAAGCCACGCGCAAAATCATCCACATAATTCCAAATCGTATCATCTGCCATAGGACCTTCTACAATATCATACGTATGCGTGATTCCTCTTCTTGACGAAACAACAAAGTCTAGCCATTCATCGCTCATCTGTTCGAAAACCTTACAGTTTAAATCCAAATTTTCAGTATACGTATATACATTCACGATATGATTCTTCTTTTTAGTTAATGCCCATCGCATTGCTTGTTTTTCAAAATTCGTACAATAGAATCCATATCCAAAATCTTTATAATACCCATCTGTAATAATTTTTGGTTGATTTACAATTACATTACTACCATGATAAACTTCCATCATTTCACCTTCACTCCATCTACTATGATTATATCAAAAACTAAATTATGTTATTAGACATTTATTAATATCTAACCTTAAATATGCTTTTCTTTATTTAATAAATTCACAAACCACACTCATATCTATTATAAATTTAACTAGTACGGTAATATCAAACCGTCGACTATGACTCTTTTATTTGTAAAGATTACAAAGTAATGCTTCGATTGACTACGAAGAATAAAGAAAATATATAGGATATAATAATCAATGATCATTAAAAAACGGTCTCTCGGTACACGATTGAGGCATTTAAATATCATATCATGACAATCAGCCTGGTAGCGGTTAACTACTCGGCTGATTTCTGTATATTTATTTAAGAACTGTGCTCAGAAACAAAAGGTAACAAAACGAGCATAATGCTAAAGGCATTATCAATTAGCTCTATATACTCGCTCGGATCATTTTGAGCATCTATAACTATTTTTAATTGTTCATACCAACCAAAGAAAATCTGCATAGCATTTAATAATTCTCTATTTTTCTCATCTGCAACCTTAATTAGTTTATTAACGATACTTTCAACCAAAATAAAATCGTCCCACAAAATGCTTATTTGATTAACTAGTTGTTTTGTGTATGCAGTTACGTTACTAAGACATTTGTCATCAACTGATACTTGAAGGATTTGCTGATATCTCTGAAGGTATATATACATTTCACCAAGTTTCTTCATGGCCTCAGTCCACAATCCGAGAGATTTAGTTGCGCTAATTTTCTCATTCAGTAAAGGTTCTATTTCGCAAGGATACATTGACTTAGCTATGTCGGATTCCTTTGTATCCAAAATTTTAAAGAACGGAATCGAGTAAACTACTGGTGAGAACGTACCAGAAAAAACTGGCACATAGGCTAACTCCAAGGATTGTGTTTCCAAATACCATCTATCACTTGATGGTAAAATACTATTCTTAAATGCATCTCTAATTGTCATTACAATCTTAGTGTACTCGTTTACAAGGCTGTTATCACATTCCATATTGTAATCAACACAAATATAAGCATATTTATCACCCTTAAGAAGGGTACCATTAAGCTTTGTAACAACTTTTGAAAGCGTATCATTAAAATAGTTAGTTCCTTTTCGATATTTTTGCTTAGAATCATAAGCAATGGCATTGCCTTTAGGCGGATTATCAAGCACGTAACGACAGACATTAACTAAAGTAAGCATATTTTCGAGCTCTTGTCTGGAAAAGTTTTCATCAAGTGAACTATAGTCAGAAAACAACAAATTATACTCTTTCTGAAAATCTACAAGTGCTTTCGATGCAGAATACAAATTATACATAGCAAGCTCTGGATTTTTAACAAGGCTAATATCCTGCTTCTTAATTCTTACACGTAGAATCTCTCCAAATTGATTATAGAAATTGTCTAATGAAGAATATACTTCATTCAAACGTTTTCTGAAATTTTCGTACTTTCCAACAGAAAGTAATTGACGCATCGGAAAAAATTCTGCAGCAGGACTTTTAGCATTTCCTTCAGAATAAAGGCAGTATGGGTCAACAGCAGAATAAGGAAGTCGATTTTCGTTAAATGTGTGTACTCTAAACACTTTCAACCGATCATCAATCCTTTTTCCACGACTCTGCGTATATCTTCCTTTCTTATATACATCATCAATGAGTTTGGTTGTTTCAACAATTAAATCTACGTACATTACTTCTCATTTTATCTATATCAGATACATATTCCTGCCACGAAGAGGGACGCAAGCTATAATCTATTCGTATTTTTGTCCACCCATTCAATTCTGATACCCAGTTATTAGGACGATTACTACGATGGATGTGAAGTTTATCGTCAAAAGCTTCAATCCCAAAATCACGAAGAAGATCAACACCTATTAGCTCAATATCAATATACTCTTTGTCAGGATACAACTGTTTTAAAATATCGAGCATTTTCATACGCCAATAATGGTTTGTGTTATTGGTACTATCTAGACCCTTCGTTTCTGTCATAAGGGGCGGAATAAATTTGCAAGACACTTTATCACTCGTGACTGTAAAAGAAAGTACATGCATTTCAGGGATAAGCCTTTCCTCAAATACATCTAAAGCTAATAAATAGCTTTCGAACAATGATGGATGCTCAAAAAGTCCACGTATTGCATCTGCAGATGGTTGGAGCCCTCCTGCGCACACATCATTAACTATTTCGTTAGTATTGTATGGTAATTTAATTTTCACATTACGCTTTGCCATCCAAAATAGCGCATATCCAAACGATGAACGATCAGTATCTGAGTTAGGCAAAACTGATGGTACTGCACTATTATTAATGAAGTAATCTGTTGCTTGGTAATTAATAGAGAGTGAAGTTAACGAACTCTTAACCTCATCGATGGCATTTTGTATATCCACCTCATTAAAAATAGACCAATCTTTCATTCCATCTAGAATCAGCTTATCTGATTGTAGAATCCCAGAAAGATCAATAGGTAAAAAACATAACCATCCCTTGCCACGTTTTGCTACTAGAGAGCTAATAAATGTCATGTTGCTATCGACATAACGTTTTACATCTAACCAAAGCATTGACTTAATGGCATTTGCATATCCTATCCAATCGTTAAACCGTATTTGAGAAAGGCATTGTATATCTTTGATGTCGTATCCCTGATTAGAAAAATAATCCAACAGAATTACTCTTACATTTTTTGATGAGATACATGACAAAGCCTTGAATACAACATCTCTTGGCGTAGTGTAAATCTGATTGCATAACGCATCAAAAACAATTTTCGCACGTACAGGATGAAGTGCTTCGATGGATCCATCATCACCTACCCTGATTAAATATTCATCTTTCAAACGTTTTATAGCAGAGTTTATTGTAGAACAATGAATTTCATTTTTTACAGAAGCAAGATTAACAGCACATCCCAATCGACCTACGTAGCAAACTAGCTGAAGTAGTTCTAACCATTCATCCGAAACACCATCTTGAAGCAATGCATCAATCTGATTTTGGAGTCGCTGGGCCAAAGTCTGATTATTCGTCAACAAATAAACAAATTCAATTAATGGTCCTTGTCCGCCAAATGATTGCCATGCCTCTTCAAAAGTTCTGTGCTCAGCATGAGGTTGAGCTTCCGTAAACGAATGATAAATACGTGCTGCTTCTTCTTTCGATAAAGTCAAGTCTACAATTCCATGTTTGATTGCCTTTCCGTTAATTGGTGTTCGGTTATAATCTTCATCTCGTATAGAAATAAGAACAGGAATGGAAAGACCTCGAGCTTGTAACTCTTGGAGTAAAAATGCCCAAAGTGTTTCGCCAGGTTGTACATCAATATAAATAATGAGATGCGCATTATGCTTACCAAGTCCAGCTAAAGCTGAAACTAAGTTTTGTGCTTGTCCTTCGTTAGCAATAGCACGTACACAAAATACGCAGCCTTCAGGATATCTATCAATTAAGTAGCGATAACAAAGAGTTGTCTTTCCTTGGCCAGATACACCCTTAAGAATTGCGACACCTTTATTGCTAATTACAGTTTGAATCTCTTCCATCCAATGATTTCTTTTAAAATCAAAATTGTTTCGAATATGTGTAGGATGTGCAGACACACCTTGCAAATACTCTTTTTCTAACTGTTCATGATTACCAGTAAGTTGCAATTCATCTAAACGTACAAGGGATTTGTTGTATTCCTTGTAAAACCCATCTATTGCTGCAATATTTGTTCCTATTTCGTGAATTTTTTCTTGCCACATTTTTAGTGTTGTGAATCCCTTGCTATTAGAAAGTACGGAAATGTGTTGAATTAATAGATCTTTTGCTAATGTAGGTGCAGACATTACAGGAACATATTTACTGATTTGCGTTTGAATATTTAACTCTAAATCATCGAGATTCACTTTTTCAAAGTGCAAAGAACTAAGCAACCATTCAGTATTCTCCTTAGACAAACCATGTTCATTCATAAGTTTATTCATTATAACTTTTTTTGTATTAGCATTACCCATTTGCAATTTCTGAAGTTCAGGACCTAAAGTATTGAAGTAGACAATCTTAATACATCTGAACCACGAATTTTGTTTATGCAAGCTACACATGCGATTAAAAAATCCTTCGCCACCTAGGGACGTTTTTGTTGAAGCAAGACTTGAAAGAGTTAAATCAGCAGAAATATTTTTAACCTGAACAGCCTCAATGACAACACCATTCTTTTTAATCACCAAATCCTCCACATCTTCTGGATAGTACTCATACGCACATTCATCAGATATTAATCTGGAGGCAATGTATAGCGTTTGGGACGAGAACCCTTTCCAGGCAGCTTGTGCACCCATGTCAGATTTTTGAAAAGTGCTCATTTTTACCTCCTTTACGACAGTACATTCAAAATCTATTATTGTGTTTATTTTTGGATAAATAAACGTATATACATTTTCAATATATTCATAATCATCATAACTTAAAGTAAGTATTGCGGTACTTAGAACCACTCTATCCGGAACTGATAGTCACCTAACAAATTAGTCAGTACCAATTATACATTGTATAACAATCTGTCTACAATACATGTATAGACTTTTACAGAGAATTCAATGAACTTCATCCACTTATTCAATAAGCTCACAAATAACTCCTTTGTCTAATATGAATTTAACCTTACCACTCGCTTCTTCACTCATCTTATCATATAGTCTCCCAGCACTATAGCTTTCTCCTAGTACTGTATAAGGGCTATTGGCTACATAACCAATCTTTCCTAGACCAGGAAGGTTTACACTAATGGCTTCTTTATCATATTCATTATCTTTTTCTTTCTTTAAATAAACAATCATTTCTTTTTCTAGAAATGAATCTCCATAATAATGATGTAATCCTGTAACTGTAAAATATATGTTTGACATAAGTATGTCCTCCTTTAAAATTTCAAGTTACATCATTAATTGACATTATAAGTGTCTAAATAGTAAATAAATCAAATTATTTTTTGAATAGATCATTGGACTATTTGGAAAATAGAGAATCATTCGATAAATATAATACACAATCATGAGTGTACACCATAGGATTAATATCATTTTTGTTTTCTCTGGTTTTAACAAGCATAGTATGCCACAAATCATTGTAGGTATTAATAGGGCGTGGTAATACAAGGATAATTGAATATTTCCTTTCAGAAGATGATACAGGCTTGTTTTCATGTTGCATCCTGGACATGGCAATCCTGTAATGAATTGAAAGGGGCATTTATAGAATAATAAAAGAAGGAATAGTGTGAGAACTATTCCTAAATATTTAGTCTTTTGCGAAACCATTAATATGACTCTGAAGGATGCAATAGGATACTAAAGATAATTGAAGTATGGATAATACCATTAAAACGATACTATCATCACTAGGATGATGTCCATTACTTCTTGTAAGACTAGATACCATCTTACCAGCCTTCCATAAGTAGTATAGTAAGTAGATTCCACATGTCACAATGCTTAATACAACGACAAGTCCTGGTTCAGCACCTTTTTCTTGGTTTTGACTTTCACATAAATCATTTAAGTCATGTGCGATTGTATATAGCCAATAAATACTATAAATGCCACAAGTAACTAGACTTAATACTACACAGAGTCCAATACTCTTTTCTTTTACAACTCCAGTAGTAAAAGAAAAACTTGGTTCTACATGCACTGTTTCATTACCTGCAAGCTCGGTATTCTTTAATCTTTGCCAATCTTGCATACCTGTTTTCCATACAAAACTATTTCCAGTTAATACACCACTGTCAATAAATCCTTTCATGTCTGATTCACTAAAAGGTCCTTTAGAATCATTATTCTCTACATAATACCAATCATTCGAAGATGATGATGTAGAAATAAATTCGTTTAACTCAGTATTCTCTAGTCTTTCCCAGTCTTTCATACTTGCCTTCCATACTAGAGTACTACCATTGATTTCACCAGAAGTAATCTTAGCCTTCATCTCTTCTATACTGAATGATCCTTTAGAATCATTGTTTGATACGTAGTACCATTCTTTTACTGATGTAGACTCTTCTGCTTCTTCTTTCTCATTCACTGATTCTACTTCAACATCACTTTGCTCAACATTAGTTGTATTTAATGTCTCTTCTACATTATTTTCAGTTACTTTTTCCGTCTTATCCACGACTGCAACAGGTACAACAATATCTTTATCGACTTCTACCTTTGTTCCACAGTTTGAACAAAACTTAGAATCATCACTTATTTCGTGCCCACAATTTTTACAAAACATATTCAATCTTCCTGGTATATTGTAATTGACCCATCTAACTGGTCATCTACAATATACTCCTCCT
>NZ_JANFYN010000046.1 GCF_024460475.1 Holdemanella sp. MSK.7.32
CAACATGGAATGATATTCTATAAGTGCCTTAAAGATAAGGCAATGAATATAGAAATAAACCAATATTCATATCTCTCTTTTAAAAATAATAAAAAACAAAAGAAACCATTTTAAGACGCCAACACTTAAAATGGTTTTCTCATTTTAGACATATACATACAATCATCTATCTTTTCCACATTATTCATTTTCTTATGTGATAAAATTAATATAAGGAAGAAGGTGCACCTATGTGGAAACGTAACTATTATGTTTTGATCACATAACTTGCATAAATATTGACTAGTGAAAAAACAACGATTATTGGAAGAATACAAGACTTTGCTTCAAGCAACCTTTCTTATGATGTTCAACCTATATTCGTTTATACAACCATGTCCAGAAACTACAAAAGCCAAGATTTTTTTAATTTTAAAACACAGAAAATAGGAGGAATTATATATGTTTGAAAAAATTGATATTCATAGTCTAAACTTCAATCCTTTTGATAAGGTTGGAAAAGACTGGCTACTTATCAGTGCTACAAAAAACGGTAAAACCAACACTATGACTGCATCATGGGGAACTCTTGGTCACTTATGGAATAAGGATGTTGCGATTATCTTTATTCGTCCACAAAGATACACAAAAGAATTCGTTGATGAAAGTGAGATGTTCACCCTATCCTTCTTTGATGATAAACACAAAGAACTATCTTACTTAGGTACAAAATCAGGTAAGGATGAAGATAAGATTTCAAACGTAAACTTCCACATTGAAATGGTTGATGGAAATCCTACATTTAAAGAAGCTAAAGAAGTCTTTATTTGTAAGAAGCTCTATGTTGGAAAACTCGAAAAAGAACATTTCTTATTGCCTGAAATTTACGAAAAAAATTATCCACTTGATGATTTGCACTATGTATATATTGGAGAAATTACAAATGTCTATACAAACAAATAAAATTATTCATATCAATAACGAACACATATTTGGTGCTACTACACTAAAAGATATTACACTTCCTGAAAAGAACAATACTGCACTCCATGTGTGTATCGATCCAGAAGCTGTTATGATCAACCGCAAAAGATTAGCTGAAGAATTAAATATGCCTCTAGATCATTGGGCACTTCCTTGGCAAAAGCACACAAACAATATGGCACACGTTACTTCAAATGATAAAGGTAAGGGTGCCTATGATAAAAATACAAGCATTATGAATGTAGATGCCGTATATACGACAGAGCCAAACATTCTAATTGGCGTATTTACCGCGGATTGTTTAGGCATTCTCGTGGTTGATGAAACAACACCATGCATATGCGCCATTCATTCCGGATGGAAAGGAACCACTTTAGAAATCACTAAAAAATGCTTGAGCGAATTAATCGAAAAAGATTTGATTCACCCTGAATCCTGTCACATATATTTTTCTCCAAGCATTCAATTTGATTCTTTAGAAGTAGGTATGGAAGTTGTTGAACAGATGAAACAAATCAGCATCGATACGACACCATTCGTTCGCTATATGCCAAATGAAAAAGCCTATATTGATAATCAAGGTATTAACATTGAAATGTGTAAAGAATTAGGTATTCCAGCCAAAAACATTCATCCAAGTAAATATGATACAAAAAAAGAGTTCGATACATGTTTTAGCTATCGTAATGATAAACAAACAGGCGAACACTTTACCTTCGGATACATTAAATAAACCCAAGTCAGCAACTTGGGTTTTTTTGTCTTTCACGAAGACGATTATCTAAATTGACCTTACGATAGATTTCGGCATGCAGTTCATAAAAACTCATTGATTTCAGCATGTCCTTTTTTTCCTTCGAACAATCCGGTCTGTCTAAGTAGTATAGGAAATGCGAATCTTGACACATATAAATGACTACGGCAAGCCCACAATCGAGGACATACGTTCTGGCATAAACATTTTTTGGATTATGAACTAATTCTCTTGCGAAATCTTCTGGTTCAAGATGGACGACAGTACACATTTCTTATACCTCCTTTGACACTTGCATTATGTATGAACTATGGATTCTCCTCAATAGTCTAGTTTATATTTTTGGTTTTCCAAGTTTTTATTTACGATTCAAAAGTTTTTATTTCAATTTGAGTTGGCTACAAAAATTTTAATTTTTAACGCTATTTCTTGTCTCAATTCCATTACATTCATTTTTCTTAATTCTTCTTTTTTAGAAACATCGACATCAAGTCGATCCAAATAATAAAAATCCTCACCTTCATAATATCCATACACAATACCGGCAATTCCATTATCTAAAACAATCGGTGTGGGAATCAATTGTTTCTTCTTTTTCATCATTGCCTTCGCAAATTCAACCGGATTTAATCGAACTACCATATCTATCACATACTTTCTTTAGACAATCTCATTATGCACAGAAACAATATTGAATTCATTACCCACTTTCAAATTATTTGTATTCCCACTTTTTATTCTGTTTTCAAAATATTTCGTTTATAATTTAATTGGATTCAAAAGGAAAAAGGTGAAAACATGTCAAAGAAAAAAGAAGAACGACAACTTCAAATTCGTCAAATTCTTGAAAAAAAAGAAAAAATAAAAGTTGCAGAACTTGCTAAATTACTTTCTGTTACTCCAGAAACACTACGTAAAGATTTAGATGAACTACAAGAAAGAAAAATATTAGTTCGAGAACATGGCTACGCCAAAATTCAAAGTTCTTCTGTCGAAACATTTGTCGAGTTAAAAGCACAAAAAAATAAGGAAATGAAAAAAATTGTAGCCCTAGAAGCATTTAGCCGAATCGAAAATGGCATGACCGTATATTTGGATTCTGGAAGCACAATTTTAACGGCCATAAGCGCCTTACGAAACAAAAGCGACATCACCATTGTCACCAATTCTATTCTTGTAGCTTATGAATGTGCCAACATGAATTTAAATATCATTATGGCTGGCGGCTTATTATTCAATATAGGAAAAAGAACCTATGGACATTTCGCAACCGAAATCATCGACCATTTAAACATTGATTTAGCCATCATGGGAACAGATGCTTTCACTGAAAAGAGTCATGGATTTACCACCATTTCTGCCGATGAACTTGGTTTTAAACGCCACGTTATGAATCAATCCGCAAAAAAAATCATGATCAGTGATGCAAGTAAAGTCAATAATAAGGCAGATATTGCGCCTTATGCCTTTTGTAAATTTAATGAGTTCGATGAATTCATCACAAACCATTTAACACCAGAACAATATGATGTTGTAAAAACAGTCAAGAAAGTCACACAGGTGTAGCTTATGTCAAAAAAGAAAGATGAAAGACAATTCAAGATTCGTCAACTTCTACAGGAACATCCAAAAATCAAGATATCCGATTTATCGGATTACTTTCAAACTTCAAGTGAAACCATTCGTAAAGATATTATTGAACTCGAAGATTCTAAAATCATTAAAAAAGAGCATGGCTATGCGCTGCTTTTAGAAGAACCTGATGAAATGCCTATTTCATTAAGAAATCAAGAATATATTGAAGAAAAGAAACAAATCATGAAGCAAACTTGCACCTTTATCAAAGAAGGAATGGTTGTCTATTTAGATGCCGGTAGTACATGTCAAGCAGGTATTCCCTTTCTTCAATCCATTCATAATATTACGATTGTGACAAACTCCATTTTTGTAGCCTACAAATGCGCTAAACTAAATATGCACGTTATTTTGATTGGTGGAAACATTTCCAACAATGCCTATCGCTCTTATGGAAACTTCGCCAGTGAAACTATCGATTATATTCATATTGATGTTGCGATTTTAGGAACTAAAGGATTTAAAGACAACAATGGATTTACTACTTATGAAAATGAATATGAATTAAAGCGACACATTCTTCAACAAAGTGAAAAAATCATTGTGGTAACTGACAAAAATAAATTTAATGCACAACCTGAATACACGTACTGTAAATTCAAAGAAGTGGATGTATTTATTTCAAACCCATTAACTAAAGAAGAAAAAAATCAAATCCAAGTAATCCCAGAAATAATAGAGGCAGAAGTTTAAAAACTTCTGCCTTATGCGTATGGATGATCAATTGTGAGTACTAAATAAATCTTTTTATCCGATTCAATATGTTTTAAAAGCATTGCCTCTATTTCTTCTTGCGTATACTTTTCTTCAAACGGAATCACCAAATCAAACACCAAATTCACATGTGTTGGTCCTGACACAATTCTAAAATCATGAAATCCCCATTTCGGATCAATTTGATGAATAGCTTCTACCACTTTTGCACGATACAATTCGGTTTCTGGATCAATTACCTTTACTGGATCCATATGTAAAACTAAATCAATATTCATATTCTCTTTGACTTCACGCTCTATATTATCAATATGATCATGCGTTTCAAAGATATCTTTAGACGAATCCACTTCTACGTGAGCACTCGCAAAAATCTTATTTGGACCATAATTATGCAGCATCATATCATGCACACCTAAAATTGCAGGATGTGCCATGATCATATCTACAATATTGTGTACAAGTTCAGGATCCGGTGCTTCTCCAATTAAAGAATTAATCATATCTCTTAATAAGCCATAAGCTCCATAAAGGATAATTCCTGAAACTACAATACCCATATATCCATCTAGATTGAAGTGAAGAACTGGAGACAACAATGTCGATACAAGAACGGCTGTTGTTCCACATACATCACTAATTGAGTCCAATGCCGTTGCTTCTAATAGACTTGAATCATATGTTTTAGAAAGCTTCTTATTGTATGCATACATCCAAAATTTAACTATGATAGAAATTAAAAGAATAATGACGGATGCAATTCTAAAATCAATACTTCCCGGATGAATCACTTTAGAAATACTTTCTTTTGCGGTTTCAAAACCAAGAACTAAAATCAATATTCCCACAAATAATGATGCGATTGTTTCCGTTCTTTCATGACCAAATGGATGATCCTTATCTGCTGGCTTATTTGCGAGATGAAAAGATAAAATCGAAATAATATTCGAACCCGCATCTGTTAAGTTATTTACTCCGTCAGCTTGAATAGATACCGAATGTACAACGGTACCAATCACAAACTTAATCACAAATAAAAATAAGTTACTAAAGATTCCAACAATCCCCGATAATTTACCAATACTCGTTCTCACATTGGCATCTTTTGTATCTTGATAATTCTTTATAAATCTACGTACTAAAAAATTCATTATTTACCACCTTCAGTCTCTAAAGTATAGCTTACCTAAAGACAAAACACAAAACGAAATAGGTAGTACAATATAACTTTCATGTTGCAGCTTCATATGAAATCGTATACATTTTATGTGATGGAGGTACATTTTATGATTAATAAAATTAAGGTCTTGGCTGCCGACGTTGATATGACCCTCAGTTCTAAGGGCAGTCCCTTACCTGAAATCACAATACAAGCTTTAAAAGAACTTCATGATAAAAACGTAAAAATTGGTTTGGCAACTGGAAGAGAAATCACCGAAATGGAAAAAACGAAAGGAATCTTTTGGAATCTAGGCTTCGAGTTTGATTTCGTTATCGGAATGAATGGAGGTATGATCTATGATCGTAACCTGAATAAATCATTTACGATGGACATGTTAAGCGTTAAAGAAATGAAGGAAGTCTTAACTTTCTTGATGCCAATTATCGAAGAAAAGAAAGTGTCCGTAAACGTAGAAGGAAATCAACTTCGCAATGTTATGAATATCAGCGATGACTTATTAGATATGGCCAAACGTAAAAATATTCTACTTATCGATAAGACAGGTGATATTGATGGTTTTTGTGAAAAACCTGTTTATAAGTTCTTATTTAGGACAGACCCAGAAACAACGCAGCTTATCCGTGATCAAGTAGAAGAACAATATAAAGGGAAATACCAAACTATTGAAACATTCCCAGGAACTATCGAATTAATGTATAGTGGTTTCTCTAAAGGTAGAGGTTTAGAAATGTATTGTGAATGGAATCAGATTCACTTAGAAAATACAATTGCGTTTGGCGATAATGAAAACGATAATTCTTTACTACTCACAAGTGGATGGGGAGTCTGTCTAAAGGATGGCAATCCAAACACAAAAGCATTAGCGGATGACATTACAGACTATGATTGTCTTGAAGGTGGTGTTGGACATTATATATTTGATCATATATTAAACAACAAGGATGTGAAATTCTAAAGTTCCACATCCTTTTTCATTAAGAAAGACTTTTTCTGTGAAAAAGTCACACGTCATATTATTTTTCTCCTGTATTCTTTACTATTCGTGTACACCAATTTTAAAGAAAGAAAACCCAATCAGCATAATACTGATTGGGCTAATATTCTTAGTTATTTGAATGTAATAATTTATTTGGAATATACATTAAACCTCGTTTAAACACATCCCAAAAACTTAATGATCGAAGCATTCGATCTGCAGGTACATATTCTCTTATAGCACGCAGTGTTTTTTTGTTGTCTTTTGTAGAGAAAGTAAAGTATGTTTTCTCATTTATAAAAATCACAAATCGAGAAATACTTTTATTAAATAAGACACTCGCTTCTACTCGATCAATTGTATCCCATGGAATTTGAATACAATCTTCAACATTTCTTTCATTATAGAATTCAAACGCTTTATTTCCAACCATGACATTTCCATTTGTACTTAATCCTGCAAAAGATGTTGCCTTAATTGTTAAATCTACTTTTGAATTTAATGATTGTGCCATATGTACCTCCTTAAGCTATTACATAATTCCGATTACACGACCAATAATACCAACTACGAATAATGCGATGATAATTGTGATTGGAGAAACTTTCTTCTTCAATAATTTACAGCATAATAAAGTTAATAATAAAGCTGCAAGACCAGGAATCAATGAATCTAAGTTTTGTTGTAAAGTTGTAACTTTGATTTGATTTAAACCAGTAGCTCCTAATGAAGAATATTGTTCTAATGCACTCTTAATTCCGTCAGCGTTTCCTTTAATTTGTGACCAATCAATGTATGCACCTTCAGATTGAGTAACACTTGAAACAACTGGAGTAAACGAAATACTTACCCAACGTTGAACCAATGCACCAATGATAAACATACCTAAGATACTTGCACCTTGAGTGATTTTTCCAAGAAGTCCACCTGACATATCTTTAGCAATTTTAGTACCTACATTGTAACCAAATTCTTGTGTATACCACATGAATGCTAAACGAATTACGTTCCATAATACGAAGAATAAGATAGGTCCTAAAATGTTTCCACTTAATGCTAAAGAAGCACCTAAAGCACCTAAAATTGGACGCATTGTAAACCAGAATACTGGGTCACCAACACCAGCTAAAGGACCCATCATACCAACTTTAACACCTTGGATTGCAGTATCATCTACATTTTCACCATTTGCTTTTTCTTCTTCCAAAGCAAGTGTAACACCCATTACTGGACTTGACACATAAGGGTGAGTGTTATAGAACTCCATGTGACGTTTTAAAGCAGCAATTTGATCTTCCTTGTTAGAATATAATTTTTTGATTGCAGGAATAATTGAATAGCACCATCCACCATTTTGCATACGTTCATAGTTCCAAGAACCCTGAAGGAATTGATGACGCCACCAAACTTTTTTACGATCTTGTTTAGTTAATGTAATTTTTTCAGCCATTTTCATTTACCTCCTTCAAAATCCTAGTAATCATTCAAGATGTCACCTAATGGATCACCAGAACCAGTATTTGATCCTCCACCATTATTTTTAGCAGCATCTTTCAAACCTAAATAAACGATTGCGATAACAACACCAATAACACCTAAAGCAATTAGTGTGAATTCACTTACACAAGCAAATACGAAACCTAAAGCGAAGAATGGCCAAGTTTCCTTTGTAGCCATCATGTTGATAACCATTGCATAACCAACGGCAGCAACCATTCCTCCACCAACTGTCATACCACCAGATAACCAAGCTGGCATTGCATTTAATACGCCAGTTACAACTGAACTAGGTACGAAACATAATGCAGCAGCAGGAATCGCAATACGAACACCTTGTAAACAAATACCTACAATTTGCCAACGTTCAATTGCTCCAAAATCACCTTTTTCAGCAGCAGCATCCATGAAGTGAACAATTGGGATTGCAATTGTACGGCAAATCATAGTTAAGAATAAACCAGCTACTGATAATGGAATAGCTACGGCAATTGCTGTAGAAATAGCAGTTGTAGTATCTGTAGTTCCACCATTTAAACCTAAAACCATGATAATTGCAGAAGCAACTGAAGCTAGTGCAGCATCAGGTGCAACAGCTGCACCAATGTTTGCCCAACCTAAAGCCATCAACTGCAAAGAACCACCTAACATAACACCTTCTTTTAAGTGACCAGTAACCAAACCAATTAATGTACATGCTACTAATGGTTGGTGGAATTCAAATTGGTCAAGAATTCCTTCCATACCGGCTAAGAAGGCAACAATTATAACTAAAATAATGCTAATCGCTGACATAATAATCTCCCTCTAAATTTACTTTAATTCTGTTTTTGCTTTTTTAAGAATTTCATCGAAGTTTTCAGGTGAATCTGTTGGCACCTTACGAACATCAATCTTAATTCCCATTGCTAATAATTCATCAAATGTTTTTACATCATCACTTCCCATAGAAACGGCCTTTGTACATACAACCTTTCCTTGTGAGTGTGCCATGGAACCTAAGTTCAATTCTTTAATATCCACTCCACCTTTGATAGCTCTTAATGCATCTTGTGGTGTTTCAAACAACAACATCGCTTTTGTAGCTCCAAAACGAGGATCTTTCGCGACCTGGATCATCTTATCAATTGGAACGACATTTGCTTTTACTCCTGGAGGAGCTGCCTGTTCGATCATGCTCTTTCTTAAATCGTCATGAGCTACATTGTCACTAACAACAATGATACGGTTTGGCCCAACTGTCTTTGTCCAAGCTGTGGCTACCTGACCATGAAGTAAACGTGTATCAATACGTGCTAAACCATATTTGATATGTCCATCTCCAAGGACTGTTCCTTCAGGAATTGCTCCTTGAGGTGCTGCACTTACTTCTGCTTTCTTTTCTTCTTTTGGTTCTAATTCTTTTGGATTGATCTGTACACCCTCTTGTGCAGTCTGCATGACGTGTGCTGCAATTTCGTGTGCTTTCTCCATTGAGAATCTAGAAGCATACGTTTCAATCAACATAGGCAAATTCAATCCTGTGACAATTGCCCATTTGTCTTCGTGACCATCTAACAAGGCACTTGCCTGATTGAATGGAGTTCCTCCCCATAGGTCAACTAAGAACAATACTTCTTCTTGATTTTCAAAAGAAGCGATCGCATCTTCCATCTTCTTTCGAATGTCTTCAGGTCCTTCACTAGGCATCAAAGTACAAGGCTTTACATTGGCTTGTTCACCAAAAATCATAGCTCCTGACTGGAAGATACCATTCGCAAATTCACCATGACTTGCAAGAATAATTCCTACCATATATTTTCATCCTTTCTTAGAAATTCAATACGCAAAAAAAAGACAGACATATACATTTAAACTGAAGATATACAATAAACCAATAAAGATTATATCTTCAATCAAAATAGTAAATGCCTGCCTAACCAGTTACACGCTATTG
The DNA here is from genome assembly GCF_024460475.1 of Holdemanella sp. MSK.7.32. Lineage (GTDB taxonomy): Bacteria > Bacillota_I > Bacilli_A > Erysipelotrichales > Erysipelotrichaceae > Holdemanella. Next base: position 9,659 of record NZ_JANFYN010000046.1, read on the forward strand.
AATATTCACTTTTTACATCTGAAAATGTACCACTTTCTGAAAGCGTTGTCAACATTTTTCACGAAATAATCGTACTTGATAAAATTCTTTCCAAGTGTAAAGCCAAATACCCCAACTCCGAATCTGGCAAATCTTTATGCAAAACATGACTCAATTGTTCACATAAAACACGAGCCTGTTCATAAGCAAATGGAAACTTTTCTTTTGTGAACTCTGTAATATCCATCTGCAATTTCTCATCATTATTCAGTCTCAACAACAAAAATTTAATATGATTCATTAAACGAATATATGACAATGAATTCGCATCAATACGAATATTTAAATCGGCCTGTAATTTCTTGAAGAATTCACGAATCACACGCATAACTTCCATAGACTGCCCTACTTTATTTACCGATATAGCCGAGTGAATATGTAAGGTGATAAACGCAATTTCATCTGCATTTATTTCCTCATGCGTATATTTTTCAATAATATCCTTTGCCTTTAATGCTACTGAATACTCATCCGGAAACATAAGTTGAATATCCATATTAAATGGATTTGATGGAAAATCCTTCTCTTTAATTCTTTTTACCGCAAAATAAATATGATCCGCTAAAGATAATAGAATATCGTGTTCTACTTTACCAAATCTTTCTTTTGTTAAAGTAATAATTTCAGATGAAATTTCAATATACATTGGATCAATGTAATCAAAAATATTATTCGACTTCTGTTTCGCCTGATATGACTTTTGCATCTTATACTGCTTTGCATTACGAGGAACATCCACATTTTCCCCTTGTTTTTTACCAAAACCAATTCCTTTAGACATCACAATTATTTCTTCATTTTCTTTTAAAACCAAGATTGTATTATGATTCAAAACCTTTAAAATTTCATACATATCCATTATCCCTTTACCCTTAACATCATATCATGACATTGCATTTTTCCATATTTTTTTTCTATTTCTGCACCATCTTTTATTTTCGTAAATACAACTATAATATTCTCATCCAACGCATTTTCTTTGATATACGTTAGATCTGCATTCCATAAAATATCTCCCGCTTTTATTTTCTGGTTTGGTTTTACCAACAATTCAAATCCTTTGCCATTTAATTTCGCCGAATCCGTGCCAAAATGAATTAAAATTTGTGTATTGTCATCAATTGTAATACCAATCGCATGCTTTGTTGGATAAATCATTGAAATAACTCCATCACACGGCGCCACAACAACACCATCACACGGACGAATCATAATACCATCACCCATTAATTTATGCGCAAACATAGAATCCGATGCATCTTCTATCGGCATTACTTCCCCATTTACTAAACATTCAAGTTCCAACTGTGTTTTTGTTTCCAAAACAACTTCTTTATCCTCAAAATCATAACTTTCCGGCACATTCAACATATACTCATCCAGTTTTGTCTTTATATTCGAAGCCTGAGGGCCATAAATAATTTGAATTGCATTTGGCTGACACATAATAGCTGCAGCCCCCGATTTTTTTAACAACCCTTCATTTATTAAAGTATCATCTTTGATTGTCGCTCTTAATCTTGTGATGCAACAATCCAAATCCGTAAAGTTACTTCGCCCACCTAAGCCTTGAACAATCATTTGACTTCTTGGATCAATCAAAGATTTATCAAAACTAAAATCATACTTTTTCTTATCAAACACCTTAATGCTTTCGTCTCTTCCAGGTGTTTTTAAATCGTATTTTACAATCAAGAACTTAAATACCCCATAATACACAAAGAAATATACTAAGCCAAGCAAAACCACAGTTATCCAATTTGTCTTCGCATTTCCCTGCAAAATCCCAAACAATGTAAAATCAAGCAATCCGGCTGAAAAAGTAAATCCAATCGCAACCTGTAAAGCTTGTGCAACCACAAAACATGTAGCGGCTAATAACACATGAACAACATATAATAATGGCGCCACAAACAAGAAAGAGAATTCAATCGGCTCTGTAATTCCTGTTAATGCACTCGTTAAAGCAGCCGATAGCAATAAACTTGCCGTCTTTTTTTTAGCTTCTGGATTTGCGCACTGATACATGGCTAAGGCTGCTCCTGGCAAGCCAAAAATCATAAATATAAATTCTCCCGAGAAAAATTTAGTTGCGTTCACACTAAAATGAGTCACACTTGGATCGGATAGTTGCGCAAAGAAAATATTCTGCGCTCCAGATACCATTGAACCATTCACCATTTGCACACCGCCTAAAGCACTCTGATAAAATGGCATGTACCAAACGTGATGCAAGCCAAAAGGAACTAAACTACGCTTAATAATTCCATAAATAAAAGTTCCAAAATAGCCAGAATCCGATATCAATCGGCCTAAATTATAAACGCCATGTTGTAATGGTGGCCAAACAAAATACATAATTACACCAACAAATACATATGTAACAGCACAAACAATCGGAACAAAGCGTTCTCCTTCATAAAAAGAAATCACATTTGGCAATTGAATCTGATAAAACCGATTATGCAAATAACTAACACCAAGTCCAACTATAATTCCGCCAAACACACCCATTTCAAGCGACAAAATTCCACATACCGAAGTGATAGATCCATCTAGAATATAATTTGAAACTACACCATTGACAATACTACCATCCAAGCAGAGTAACGTATTGATTGTGGCATGCATTACAAAAAAGGCAATAATAGCTGCAAGAGCAGCGACTTCTTTTCTTCGCTTAGACATTCCTAAAGCTATAGAAACCGCAAAAATCAAGGGTAAATTATCAAATAAAACTTTGCCTACTTGTTTCAATAAAATTAAAACACTATATAAAAAGGTTCCTTGCCCTAATACCGATTCTAAATGCAATGCAGCTATCGTTGTTTCATTGGTTAAAGAACTTCCTACACCCAAAAAAATACCTGCTACAGGAAGCACTGCAATAGGTAACATAAAGGATTTTCCCATCCTTTGTAAAAAACTAAACACATGATGTTGTTTCATTTATTAACACCTCTACTGTATTTATGATGATAAATGACATTTGTCAAAAAGTCCATAAAAAAAAGGCAATGAAGCTTTCATAAGAAAAAAGTAGAAATCAGATTTCTACTTGATTAAATATGTTCTTTGATAAAAGAAGAAATTGTTTCTTCTACTTTATCACGTGCTTCTATAGATGCGAAGTCATGTCCTCCATTTGAAACTTTATGGAACTTGGCATTTTGATACCCCTGAGCATAACGTATGCAAGTTTCTTCATCCACTTGATCATCATCATCTGCACGCATCAACATAACAGGACCATTATATCCTTTAGCTTCTGTAAAAGGATCTGGATGTTTTGCCATTTCATTATTAAAAGATGCCTTAAAACATACACTCTCTATATCAATATAATCTTGTCCCATTTGTTGCATAGCCTCTGCCATTTGATCACAACTAAACCACAAGCGAGCACCTGGACATAATAAAATTAAACCATGAGGCTGAATTTTAGGCGCACAAGAAGCGGCAATATAGCCACCCATACTATGTCCAGATAAAAACATTTTTTCTGCATCTACATAAGGCTGTTTTGCGACCCACGCAAAGATATCTTCTGCATCAGCATATAAACCATCAAAACTCACATCTTCATAATCGCCATCACTTTCACCATTTCCATGAAAACTAAAGCGAGCACTCCCAATGCCTTGTTTTGCCAAAACACGAGATGTATGTGCATTCATAGATCTATAGCCACTGCAATTACTGCCAAAGCCATGTAGATGCACCATAAAAGGTACCGGTCCTTGTGTATTAGGCAAAGTTACAATTCCACGAAGAATATATCCCGAGCGATTTTTAAATTCAACTTGTAAAATGTTCATAAGTAAATTTTCTCCTTTTACGAAAAGGCAATGAAGCATCCATCTTCATTGCCTAAGTATCCTTCCTTTAAATTATATTATATTAAATCTCACCACGACGTTTTTTAAGTTCAATTACGTTTTCCTCAACACGTTTTTTATTCAATGGATAAATAAACGCTAATGCTGCCGCAACAGCCACTAAACCAACAATTGGAATAATACATGAAATATTGAAGATTCCATTTACAACTTCTGGATCAAATGCTGTAGCTGATGTATATCCAATCAACGTTAAGAATCCACCAATCATACCACTTGATAAGGCTTGTCCAATCTTACGTGCAAAGGAGTATACGGAATAGATTGTACCATCTTCACGAATACCATTTTTAACTTCTGAATCATCAATTACATCTGTAATCATCGCCCAGATGATCATGTTGAAGAATCCTAAACTTACATATGCAACTGTATAGATTGCTACATATACAAATGGATTAGCTGGTTTTGCGATCAAACAAATCAAATAAACAGCAGCACCAAATAAACATGAACCAATTGATAATTCTTTTTTACCAAATTTATCTGCTAATTTTGTTGATAAAGGAGCACAAATTACAATTGTCGCAACAGTACCACCTAAAGCAGCAACGGATTGTGCAGCCGGACTTCCATAATAGTTAGGGAATACATAAGATGACATTCCTGACATTCCAAGCATTGCCAATAATAACAAGATGGAAGCTAAGATGATACCAATCAATGAACGGTTAGAGAATAAGCTCTTCATCAAATCACCAAAGTTAAACTTTGTATTGTTTTGAGGCACTTCTACACGTTCAGTAACTAAGTTAAAACATAATAAATAGCAGCCAACAGCTAATAAACCTAAAACAGCAGCAATGATAGTCATACGACTTCCAGATAATACGGTATTTCCATTGACTGTTTCATATGCGAATAATGGAGCACCAACACCAATAATTAAAGCAGCTAAAGTTCCACCAACAGAACGCCAAGTTGATAAACTTGCTCTGTCTTTGGCATCCGCTGAAATGGCAGATGCCATTGAACCAAAAGGAATATTGATTGAAGTATAGAAAACACTTCCCCACAATAAGTATGTCACTGTCATCCATACAACTTTAAATGTATATGACATGTTCGCAAATCCACCTTGGAATACCATGAAACTAGAAATCGCCACAGGACCAGCCATACGACGAATCCATGGTTTAAATTTTCCATCTTTTGTAGGCTTTGAGCGATCTACAATCTGCCCCATTGTAACATCGGTAAAGGCATCCACAAATCTTGCAGCCATCATTAACACACCAACAACACCAGCGCTAATCCCCATAACATCTGTATAGAATTTCAACATGAAGATTGATGATAACATAAACGTAAAGTCGTTACCAAAATCTCCAAACATATAGCCAACTTTGTCTCTAAGTCCAAAAGGACGGACAACTTTATTATCTTTACTCATATTCTCTCCTCTATTTTTTATTATTTCTTAATTTTAATTAATTTCGCATTCAAGCTTTCAATAAATCCATCTGGTAAGATGTTACCAGCTAATTCCTTGATTTTCTCCAAGTTCATGCCCTTCATCATATCCCACATACCTTCTCCAGGTACAACATTGAAATTAGTCGCAAGCTTCATAGCTGTTTGCGTAATTTTGAATGCTTCTTGATTCTTAGCCAACTCTTCTAATGTATCTTTGATACTGTACATTCCTTCTGGAAATTCCATTGGAGCTTTAAGATCTAAATCGCCAACCATCTTAAACCAGTTCGCAACACCTTCTGCACGAATCTTCGTATCTGGTAATAAATATACTTCTGGTTCAGTTTCTACTTTTTCCAAAGTAATGCTGTCTTTTACATCACCCGCAACAGCTAATACTGTATTGAAGCCATCTTTTAATGCTACATTGAACACAAATACTTTATCGGCACTTAATTCCTGTACCAATTCACCATTTAGATATAACGCTACACTTGGCTGGTTTGAATACACACGAATTTGAGTTGTTTCTCCAGCTCTTTGTGCATAGCGACTTCCACATACATGTACCATTGGTTCTGCATTCCAATATGCTTTATAAATGAAGTAGCTGTCTTTCTTTGTCTTACGATCCATTGTGACTAGACCCTTGTTGTTACGACCTTTAACTCCACCTTCATCACGTGCTGCACATCCAAAGTCAAACATATTCCATACATGACTTGACCAGATCCAAGGACGATCATTCAATACTTTAGCCATATGTTCATGGTACAATGCCTGATATTCTTCACTGTAGTCTTTGCAGGCAGGGTTTGGTCCATGATATGTAATAATACCTTCACAACCATATTCAGATAGACCTAGACATAAATCTGGATGTTTTTCATGGAACATGTCTAACCAAGGACCATTGTCCTCCATCTTTCCTCCATACCATCCGAAATAGTGGTTGTAGCTGATCACATCTGTAATTTCATGCATTGGACTATCCACTGGAGTCATACTTACATGTGCAATTGTAGTTAAACGAGATGGATCCAATTTCTTAGCCAACGCATTCAATTCTTTATGGTTTTCCACCAACTTTTCACTGATTCCACCAATCAAGATTTCATTTGAGATTCCCCAGAAACAAATAGATGGGTGATTGTAGTTTTGTATGATCAATTCTTTCAACTGATTGATACAATCCTGATGAGCTTCTGGCGCTGTATTGAATACACTGATAAATGGAATTTCAGCCCATACAACAAATCCTAATTCATCACAAGCATCATAGAAATCTTGACTGTGTTGATAGTGAGCCAAACGAATCGTGTTTGCCCCTAGATCCTTGATGATTCTTGCATCTTCATAGTGATCTTCACGAGTCAACGCATTTCCTTTATATAACATATCCTGGTGACGACTTACACCACGTAAAGGTGTTTCTACTCCATTGATAATAAATCCTTTATTTGAATCACACGAGAAGCTACGAACGCCTGTTTTTACTGTAACTTCATCAAATGTTTCATTACGTCTTTGTAGTTTCGCTGTCACTGTATATAAGTATGGATTGTCGATATCCCAGTTTGTCGTATCTGGAACAAAGACTGAAACTTTTGTAGAATCTGCAGGACGACAAGCTGAAGCCACTTCTTTTCCATCGGCATCCAAGATTGAATACAATACGGTGAAGTTTTCATCAGCATCCTTTACGAAAGATTCGATTTCGAAGTTGGCACCACCATCACAAGGATAAGGCATCACTTTAATTCCAGGACCACCATAGTACTCTAAATCAAAGTGAGCTTCTGTTGTACAAATGATGTTGACTCCACGATACAAACCTCCATAGAAAGTAAAATCTGCACTTTGAGGATATACACTGTCTTTATATTCATTACTGCAAGCAATCACTAATAAGTTTTCTTCATCTTCTTTGCACAAATCAGTAACATCCGCACGGAAGATTGAATATCCACCTTCATGATATGTAACCTTAGTACCATTCACATACACTGTAGCTTGTTGGCCAGCAGCCAATACTTCTACAAATACTTTAGAACCACCAAACGCTTGCGTTGGAGTTTTAAATGTTTTCGCATACCAGTAGTTTCCACGATCATACGAACCATTTCCATCATGTCCATCTACCGCATTCCAAGTATGAGGTAAATTCACTGTTTGCCAGTCTGTCGGCATAACATTAACAAGTCCAACGTCTTTTTGAATAAATTGCCAATTGTCATTCAAATTAATAATTTTACGCATCTTATTTCTCCTTTTTTATCATTTTTACCAAACACAAATCTTACTTATAGTGTAAACGCTATCAATTTTGTTGGTGAGTAATTTTTTTACCTTCACTAGCAATATTTTTATATACCTTAAAATATTTATGTATTTGCGTATGCACTTTCATTTGTTTTGACTTTGCACACATAACATACGATAATATACACAATGGAGAAAAAACATGAATTACGAAAAAGAATATAATTTTGTGGTTAATTTTTTAAACAAACTAAACATTCAAACCACTCTTTTTAATATAGATGAAGATGAAGCCCCTAAATTTGATTTAGGGCTAAGAGAAACAATATATGATAAGGATATTTATAAAAAGTTTTTTAGCTCTTTTCCTTCTACAGGCAAGCCAAATACGATTTATCACATAAACGATAAATTTTTATGTCAATATTTCGTTATTCAACTTCCTAATAATCCTGGCGCTTATTTTATGGCTGGTCCCTATACAGATTTCATATTAACGGATGAAGTCCTTTTAAAATTAGCTGATCAATATAATTTTTCCCCTCAAATTTTTGCACAATTAAAAAAATATTATACAAGAATCCCTTTCATTAAAGACAAAGAATACTTATTATCTTTATTTATGGCTTTCGGTGAATCTTTATGGGATGGCGTTGATAATTATTCGATTGAAAAAGTAAATCCAAATACATTTGACTATTACGATCCTGCAACAAACAATGAAAAGGTAAAAAAAGAAAGTCCCATTCTTGTGATGAATACATTAGAAGCAAGATATAAAAAAGAAAATGACCTTTTTCAAGCTGTTTCAAAAGGATTGATGCATAAAGCTGAACTCTATATGCTTAACAATCGTATCTCCACTATGGAGACACGATTAAACGATCCAATTCGTGATATTAAAAACTATACAATTATTTTAAAGACAGTTTTAAGACTAGCGGCTGAACAAGGCAAAGTACATCCTATCTACATCGATGCTCTTTCAAGTCAGTTTGCCAAACAAATCGAGGCTATAACTTCCATTCAAAGTGGATTACAGCTACAGATGGATATGGTGAAAGAATATTGTTTATTAGTCAAAAAACATTGCAGCAACAACTATTCTTTACCTATTCAAAGAGTCATCACATATATTGATACGGATTTAACAGCGGACCTTAGTTTAAAAGCACTCTCAGACTCATTAAATATAAATTCAAGTTACTTATCTACATTGTTTAAAAAAGAAACGGGCATGACACTTACAAACTATGTCAATAAAAAAAGAATTGAACATGCCGTCTATCTACTTAGTTCAACAGATATGCAGATTCAAAACATTGCCCAATATTGTGGTATTCCTGATGTAAATTACTTTACCAAGATCTTTAAGAAAGTAATGAACAAAACACCAAGTGAATTCAAAGAAGAAATGAGATAAAAAAGCTAGGACAAGCCTAGCGTACAATAATATAAATCATATAAATGACATATACGAGGATCGTAAAGATCCCCTTTTTTCTTGTCATTGTATCTCCCTTTTTCGCAATACCATAAAT
>NZ_JANFYN010000047.1 GCF_024460475.1 Holdemanella sp. MSK.7.32
AAGGAGGAGTATATTGTAGATGACCAGTTAGATGGGTCAATTACAATATACCAGGCCGATAGAAGCATATTTCAAGAGCCTGAAAAAGATAAAGCAGAAATCGTTTCTAAGATAAAAGATGAAATCATAAATCATATATGCGATTTTATTCCTTGCAACAAAAGAATCTGGGATACCTTGTTTAAGGATTGGCAGAATGATTTAGATAATATTGTCTTGGATTTAGTTGTAGGTTGCAAAGAACCTAATGACGCATTTGTACTTAAGGATCAGTATGGAAGACATCATATGATCTTTGATTTATTGTGTTGGGAAAAATACGTTGGAAAGATTTCACTATCCAAACTCTCACAGAACCTTTTAACCCATGAATTATTTCATGTGTTGATTGGGAAGTATTATACAGATATTGAAGAAAGTGAACAATTTGGAAATTATATAAATAAACTCGATGCGATTACATTTAATGAAGGATTTGCACATCTTGTTTCATATAATCAACAAGAAATTGATAGGGTTGAGTGGGAAAAGTTAGAAGATATTTATATTCAATCCATAAATAAAATGAAGTTAGTCTTAATGGAAACCAATCCTCAATCACAAGAACAATACATTTATGAAGCCAACTTTGGAAATTATTATGATAAATATGCATGTATGTGTGGAATGATCTACTTAGCTAAAGAGTGGCAATTAGGTGGATATGCAAGACTAAAAGAAGTGTTTGATCAAGGGTATCATGGCTTTGCGAAAAAGTGCATATAAACTAGATTTAATTTTTAGTCAATAGTAAAGGAAGTATGAATATGAAGATTATTAAAGTTGTAGATGATGAAGAAAAAAAGAAAATCACAAGAGCCATATTAGAAGCATTGCCTGAATGGTTTGGAATTGTAGAAGCAAGAGAAGAATATATTCTTGATAGTGTAGGAAAAGATTTCTTTTGTGCCATAGAAAAGGATAAGATTGTTGGATTTTTGTATCTTAAACAAACGGGTAAAGATACGGTTGAACTAGCTGTAATGGGTGTGTTAAAAGAATATCATCGTAAAGGAATTGGAAGAGCATTATTTGAATACGCAAAGGAAAGTATAAAGGAAAGTGGATATTCGTTTATCCAGGTAAAAACAGTGAAGATGGGAATGTATAAAGATTATGATTGTACAAATCGATTTTATATTTCATTAGGATTTAAAGAATTTGAAGTGCTGAATTCGTTGTGGGATGAAAATAATCCTTGTCAAATTTACGTAATGGGAATATGAGGTGACAAAATGGCATCAACTAAAGAATATTTAGATTTTATAATGGGGCAATTATCAAATTTAGAAGAAATTACGTATCGAGCTATGATGAAAGAATATATCCTCTATTATCGAGGGAAAATCATTGGTGGTATATATGATGATCGATTACTTGTTAAGCCTGTAGAATCCGCAATTCATTATATGTCAAAAGTTCAATATGAATTACCATATGATGGAGCCAAAGAAATGTTGTTGGTAGAAGAAGTGGATAACCGGAAATTTTTGGAAGGTTTGTTTCAAGTGATGTATGACGAGCTTCCAAATCCAAAAAGGAAGAAATAAATTATGGATGAGTTATTTTTTCTAAGAAATATTATGTTAGAAAACTACAAAAGAATGATATTGATCAAATATATGATCTTTGTAGTAAAAATCACTTATATTATCAATATCGACCTCCTTATGTGACAAGAAAGAGTATTGAATCGGATATGATGGCTCTTCCAAACAATATTGATTTCAAGGATAAGTATTATGTAGGATATTTTAAGAATGAGAAGTTAATTGCAGTCTTAGATTTAATTGATGGATATCCAAAAAAGGATATTGTATTCATTGGATTCTTTATGATGGATATCAGTATACAAAAGAGTGGGATTGGAAGCGCAATAGTCAATGAACTTATTAAATATTTAACAACACTTAAATATAAGGAAGTTCGCTTAGGTTGGATAAATGGAAATCCTCAAGCTGAACACTTTTGGATTAAGAATGGTTTTTGTCCTATAAAAGAAGGTCGTGTAGTACTTGCGAATCGACTATTAAATAAATTCTTCACTGATTGATAGATATTTATCGGCATAGATACTTTCTTTTTCCCAGATGATGTCAAAGTCGTGTTGTAACTTAAAATCATCTAAAGTAATTTCTTTGAGTTCTTTTGATTTTAATTCTTTTTCTACAGCTATCTTATATAGGAAAGAAATTCCACAATCTTTTTTCAATAGATTCATGATGGTATGCATATTTTCAACTTGTGTATAATGTGTGAAATTTGAAATATGTAATCCATGCGCAATTAGGCTTTGTTCAAGAATGTTTCTTGTTCCAGAACCTTCTTCACGCACTAAAAGATGTTCAGATATTAGATCATGAATGGTATGGGGTTCTTTATTAAATTGATGGGATGTAGCACAGACTGCAATATAGTCTTCTGTGCTATATTTTTTATGAGAATAGTTTTCTTTTGGATAATTTCCTTCGACAATAGCCATACTGATTTGTCCATGGTCAAGTAATTCGAGCAGTTTAGATGTGTTGCCATAGTGAAGGTGGATGTTGATTTCTGGATGATTTTGAATAAAGTTTGCCAATTTATCTACAATCGCATATTCACCGATGGTCATAGTTACTCCAATGGAGAGAGTTTCAATGTTGGATGTAATATTGTTGATTTCATTCATTAAAGCTTGTTCATTATTTTTCATTGTTAATAAATGTTTATATAGTATTTGACCAGATGGAGTTAGACTTAATTCTTTATTCTTATAATTGAATAGGATTGTATTGTATTGTTTTTCTAAAAAATGAATGTGTTGCGATACAGCAGGCTGTGTGATATTTAATTGTTTGGCGGCTGCTGTAAAATTTAATGTTTTGCATACAGTAAGAAATGTTTCAGTACGATAATCTAGCATATGTACCTCCAATGATAAGAAAATATTATTATTCGATAGAATTATATAATTTTACCTTATTGTTGTATAGTGCTACAATTCTCTTCATGGAGGGAATTATTGAATGAATTTTATTAATAAATATGGAAAAGGCATTTTAATATGTCTATTGATTGCGATTCCATCATGGATCATAGGAAAAATGTTTCCGGTTATTGGTGGTGCTGTCATTGCGATTCTTGCAGGAATGATTATCGCGATGTTTTGGAATGATAAAGGAAAAGCAGAAGCTGGTATTAAATGGACTTCTAAGATAGTTTTACAGACGGCTGTTGTATTACTTGGATTTGGAATGAATCTAGGCATTATTTTTGAGACGGGTAAACAATCTTTACCTATTATTATTTGTACAATTACTACATCTTTAGTACTTGCGTGGATTATGAAAAAGGTTTTAAAAGTGCCTTCAAATACATCGATTCTTGTCGGTGTTGGTTCATCTATATGTGGTGGTTCTGCCATTGCGGCAACAGCCCCTGTAATTGATGCGGATGATGATGAGATTGCCCAATCTATCGCAGTTATCTTTTTCTTTAATGTACTTGCAGCTATTTTCTTTCCTATTCTAGGAAAGGCGTTGGGTTTTGATACCATGCATGGGGATGCGTTTGGTATTTTTGCAGGAACAGCCATTAATGATACATCAAGTGTGACAGCAGCGGCTTCAACTTGGGATAGTATGTGGAATTTAGGTAGTGCCACATTAAATAAGGCGGTAACAGTAAAATTAACTCGTACACTTGCGATTATTCCAATTACACTCGGACTATCTTTTATTCGTGCTAAAAAAGAAAGACAAGCATCAAACTTTAGTTTGAAACGTGCCTTTCCAATGTTTATACTTTATTTTATTTTGGCAGCTATTTTTACAACGGTTTGTGTAAATGTTGGAGTAGACTCTAGTGTATTTGCACCACTTAAAGAATTATCTAAGTTTTTGATCATTATGGCTATGGCAGCCATTGGACTTAACAGCAATGTAATTCAGTTGATCAAAACGGGTGGAAAGCCAATTGCGGTTGGTGCAACATGTTGGTGTGGTATCACAATTGTAAGTTTAGTGATGCAGCATGTAATGCATATTTGGTAAACTTTGAATTATAAAGAAAGTGTGTCAATGAATTTTTGTGTGGCAATATTGGTTGCACGACTTGCATCCTGGACAAGAATAATATCTCGTTCAGGATTTTTTATATTTGTTTGAATTTCAAAAATATCAGAATCCTTAGAAATTAATTCTTTAGGATAGAATCCAATGCCAAGGTTGTGTTTGACTAATGGAAGTATTTGATCGGCAGTAGCCACTTCTAAATCGGTATGAAAAGGGATTTGGTGAATTAAAAATAAGTTTGAATAATAGGTATATGTACTTGTATTTTTGCCTAAGGTAATAAATGGATAGTGCGAGATTTGTTGAATGTCTAGAATCTGGTTGCTTAAGCTTTCATATTCTTTTCCACCAATTAATATTTCTTCAAAGGAATAGAGTGAAGTTGCACGTAATGGCTTTTTGATATTGATCGGACTTGTGACAATCGCAATATCGACAATTCCTTTTTCTAAGGCATCAACAGCTTGAATAGAGGAATGGTTGGATAATTTGATTTTGACTTGTGGATAGGCTTTGTGGAATTGTTCAAGTTTGGATAATAAAAAGATATTTAGAGCCGTTTCACTTACACCAATTGATATATGTCCATGTTCTAAGGTTTTATTTGAAAGGATTTCACTTTCTCCTTGGTAAAGTTGTTCAATGGCTATCGCAACATGTTCATAGAGTTGTTCACCTTCGGGTGTTAGAGTAATACCGGAATGAGAGCGTACTAAAAGCTTACATCCAAATTCACTTTCTATGTTGTTCATGGTTCTTGAGATGTTGGGTTGGTTGTTATGTAGGATTTGAGCGGCTTTTGAAAAGCTTTTATATTTAGCTACATAGTAAAAGATGCGGTAATAGTCTAGTGTCATTGTATAACCTCCATATAATTTTTGTATAATATATATTTAAAATATACATTTCACATATTTTCTTGGAGTTAGTATAATACTTTTAGTCTGAGTAGGCAAGCCATCAAAACAGATACAAAAAGTGTGTTAAAGGAAGACTTCTTGTATCTGTTTGTCGAAAGGATTAGAAAAGAAGTGAGAATCATGCCAACAATTTTTCCAAGGGAAGAAAAGGCAGAGGCTTTGTTTGATAAAATCGCCAAGGATCCTAGAGCTTGTAAACGATTAATGGATGCCTTTTATGAAGGTGTTGCCTGTGATGAGGATTCAAGCGTAGAAGAAGAAAGGGTACTTGTGGATAAACAAGTATTTACCAATGCACTATTTACTGCATATAAAAATAAAGATTTGTCGGCATTTTTAATGGCCGTATGCGGCAATAGTATGTTTGACTTATTAAGAAATGCATTTTTGATTCCATTGCGATTTAACGATAAGGGAAAAGAGAATCCGATTCTTTTAAGTGATGAGGATGGAAATATTATAGAAAGTGATATTCATATTCCTGAATCAAAGAAGCATATGTTTAAAAAGCTTGTAGAAAAAAATCGATACTTAGCGTATGGTTTTTTAGAGCAGCATAGCTTTAAAGAGGACATGTCCATTCGAACCATTCAAAATGAATCGCATTTAGGTATCTTAGTTGTCCAAGAAATGCCGGAAGAGGTTCATGAAAAGTTAAGTGATGCACAAATTTATTCTGACTTATGGGATTCTATGATGAAGCTTGAAGATTTGTTGTATAATGCATTCTTCTATTGTGGTGATTTTAAAGGAAAGTATTGTGTAGGTGTATTCTTGCCATTTACACATTTTGAACATAATTTAGAAAAGAATATTGAAGTTTCAAATAGTATCTTATATGAATGTATACAAAAAATGCTGGGCGATTAAACTCAGCATTTTTAAGTACAATAACGAAATGAGGGATCGGTTAAGATACGGGCAAATATAAGTCCCATTGGAAGGGCCAAAACAATCAATAAAGATTGAATGAACCAGTTAGCTCCAATAGACATGGTGGATGTGAGTTCGAGATTATAGATAGCTCGATACATATATAGGCCTGGAACCATAATCACAATGGATGGTACGGTTATCGCAATTCTAGGATATCCTGTATTTCCTTTGATCATGGAAGCAAGTAGTCCGGCAGTTAGTGCGCCAATAAAGGCTGCGGCTGCAGCAGGTAAAGATAAATCGACAAGTGTTAGTCGTAATGTGTTTGCGATGGCTCCAATGCATCCGGCACTGGCGGCTATTTTTTTTGAACTGTTAAACATAATGGAGAATCCAAAGACGCCTCCAAAACTGGTTAATAGTCTTAAAAGTAACTTAGTTGATGTTGAAATGTGTAATTTTACAAAATCAACGGGTTGAAGATGTAAGACTAAAGCACAGATCCATGCAGTAAGTGTGGCAGCTAAAATAATGATAATGGCATAGGCAAGTCTTTCTATACCAGAACGAAGATCTAATTTAGCTAAGTCAATACCGCTTGTGATGAAAGGAAAGCCTGGAATTATGAAAAGCATAGAACAGATGTATCCGGCTTCGTGTTGTGTGGATATGCCAAAATAGGTTTCTAAAAAATTAAATAATAAGGCATATACAAGACAGGCTAAGGAAACACTGGCAGCGACATTTAAGAATAGAGTGTAGTTATGTTTAATCAGTTTCATTCGAAGTGTATTGCCAAGTCCCGCCCCCACAAAGGCACAAAGCATTTCAATGGGGCCTCCACCAAGTAGAAAGGTAAAACAGCTACATGCAAGAGCAGCAGCTAATCCTAGAATAATGGGGGAGTAGCTAGAGTGAATGCTTTCGATTTGGTCTAATTGATTGTGAATCTCATTGCATGTGCATGTTTTGCATTCGTCTTTAAAGTGATAGACAAAGTCTTCCATACGAGCAAGTTTAGATGTATTGACACTTGTATTATGTAAAGACAAAGATTGGGCGTGTGACTTAATTCCATCAATGCAT
Organism: Holdemanella sp. MSK.7.32; assembly: GCF_024460475.1. Lineage (GTDB taxonomy): Bacteria > Bacillota_I > Bacilli_A > Erysipelotrichales > Erysipelotrichaceae > Holdemanella. Next base: position 6,977 of record NZ_JANFYN010000047.1, read on the forward strand.
GTGTAGGAAATATTTGTAAGTCCAATGTCGGCAATACATGTGATATTTAATTCACTAGCAATGGTGTTCATTGAACTTCTGACTCTCCAAGCACCTGTACCACAGGCTAGAAGCATCAATCCAATTCTTCCTATAACGGAGGATTTTTCTGTAAGACTTGCATTTTCAATCTTAACTTTTGAATCTTTGTTTGTATATTCGTGCCACGGAATTTCCATATGGTTTTTCATAAGATCATCTCCTATATCATTTATATATAATACACATAGTATAAATATATATTCGATATTTATTTCCATGAATAGTATAGTCAAGAAAAAAAAGAAGTCAATTTCTTAATCGACTTCTTTATGAATCCACGTCATTAATACTTTAACAATATATGCTTTTTGTTTGGGGCCTAGTGGCTGATTGGGCTTGATCTTATGCCATTTATATAAACATTGTCTGCAACAACAGCCAGTAGCATGTTGGGCAATGAATACAGGGTGTCCTTTGAAAGGCGTTTGTTTACCGTCGTTGGGTATATAGGCTGGAGCTAATCTTTTTTCAACAAAATCTATGGCATGTTTTTCAATGGTGTCCATTCCTTTGGCTTGTATATACTCTTTATCTTTTTGTTTCAAATGAAAACTACTCCTAAATTTGGAGTGAGATAAGCGATTAAAAAGTTGTTCAAACCATTCGGATTCTGTCATAGTTTCTCCTTATATATATAATAAAAAAAACCAGCTAAGCTGGTTTCATAATCAAGTGGCGCCTGAAACAAGACTCGAACTTGTGACCTGCCGGTTAACAGCCGGATGCTCTACCGACTGAGCTATTCAGGCATTTATTTTTCACTTGATTGCCTAAATATAATACCAAAAGAATTAGAGTTATGCAAGCACTTTTTTAATTTTTTTAGAAAAATTTAAATTCAGAAATAAAAAAAACCAGCTAAGCTGGTTTCATAATCAAGTGGCGCCTGAAACAAGACTCGAACTTGTGACCTGCCGGTTAACAGCCGGATGCTCTACCGACTGAGCTATTCAGGCATTTGCTTTTCACTTGACTGCCTGTATATAATACCAAAAGATGTTGTGTTATGCAAGTACTTTTTTTAAAATTGTGATATATTATTTTCTATATGGAGGGATGGACTATGTTAGATGCGATTGTAATGGATATGGATGGAACTTTGTTGGATCCAAATAATAAAATTTTACCGGAAACAAAAGAGGCTTTAATTGCTTGTCAAAAGCAGGGGACAAAGCTTGTGCTTGCGAGTGGTAGAAGTTATACAAGATTACTTTCATATGCTAAAGAATTAGAGATGGATGTATATGGTGGATATTTGTTAGAGGTAGATGGTATTGCATATTATGATGTTCAAAAGGATGAGCGTCATGTTTTAAAACAGATGTATAAGGAAGATGTTGAGCCTGTTTTTGCGTATTTGATGCATAAAAATTGTGAGACAATGGCTGTATTTAATGATGGATTATTTGATTATATTCCAGATCATATAATGGAAAAGAAAAAGGCATTAAGAAATGCACAAGAATATCCAAAGGATTTTCCTTGGACGGGTGGTCCTTGGTCTTGGCTTGCGGATATGCGTGATGGATATCCTAAGATTACGTATATTAAGGATCTTAGTGAAATTCAATATCCTGTAAATAAGATTCAGACAATTGAGGATGAAGAGGTAACTACCCAATTGGCTTTGGATATTCAAAATGAATTTAAAGATCAATATGAAGTGTTCCGTACTTGTCCTAGAGAACTTGAAGTATTGCCTAAGGGATATAGTAAGGGAGCTACTTTAGTTCGTATGATGGATATGTTTGGTTGGGATAAGGATAAAGTCTTCACATTTGGTGATGGCGAAAATGATGTGAGTATGTTTGGTGTTGTAACTCATAGTTTTGCGATGGGTCAGGCTATGGATTATGTAAAAGAAAAAGCAGCTCATGTGACCAAGTCCAATGTGGAACAGGGTATTGTAGCTGCTTTAAAGGATTTTAATATTTTGTGATATAGCTAACAACAAGCTTCATTGTGCTTTCTACACCATCATAGTGTGTTCTTTCCATTCCGTGGCTTGCATGAACACCAGGGCCAATCAAGGCTCCTTTGATGTCGTTACCACCGCGTAATGCGGCACTGACATCTGAACCATATTGTGGGTAGATATCAACGGCATAATTAAGCTTGTTTTCTTTTGATAGTTCAACTAGACGTGTAATCATTTCGTAGTCGTATGGTCCGCTTGAATCTTTAGCACAGATAGAAACGTCTTGTTCCGTACAAGCAAGATCTGTACCGATGCATCCCATGTCTACGGCTAATAATTCTTCAACTTCTTCTGGAAGACAACTTGCTCCATGACCAACTTCTTCATATGTACTGAACATAATGACTAAGTCTCTTTGAGGTGTAATGTTGTTGTCTTTTAAGTATTTTAGTACGCCCATTAAAGCTGTAGCTGAAATCTTATCGTCTAAGAATCTAGATTTAATGAATCCACTTTCTGTGATTTGTGTTTTTGTGTCAATACAAATGAAGTCTCCGTTGCAGATACCTAATTTTTCAACATCTGCTTTTGAGTGTACAACTTCGTCGATACGAACTTCCATCGTATCGTCTTTTCTTTCTAATGTAGAAGCATCTGGATATACGTGAACGCTTGGTGAACAAGAAAGAATGGTTCCTGTATATACCTTTCCATCACGAGTATAGATCTTACAATATTCTCCGTCTAATGTTGGTAAGCATGGGCCTCCGACTTTAGTAATGGCAAGTTTTCCATTGTCTTTGATGGAACGAACCATAAGTCCTAATGTATCTAAGTGAGCACTCAATCCTAATGTGTGTTCAGAATCTTTTCCGTCTACATAGATTAATAAGTTTCCTTTTTGGTTACGACCTGTTGTATAGCCTAATTTTTTAGCTTCTTCGTCCATGAAATCGATGGCTCTTTTTGTGTAGCCTGTTGGTGAATCAATATTCAAAATTTGTTTGGCGATGTCACAGACATATTCTTTATCAAATGGTTGCATATTTTAAAACTCCTCCTGTATGTATTATACGCTTTTATACAAATTCTAAACAATGTATTCAACTTTTTTTTTCACTTTGTGCTATTGTACAAGAAAAGGAGGCTAATAGTATGGAATTAAATGTAAGAAAAGAAAATTTAAGGAATTTGTTTAAACAGTTTCAAGTGGAACATAATGAGAATTGTAAGACAGTATTTATTGATAATAATGATGAACAATTAGAAAACTATTTAAATGAATCAAATACGGTATATTTACATATGGTGGATTATGAAATAAAACATCTTGACTTGAGTAAAGTAAATACAATATTTGTGAATAAAGAGTATGCGAGTAAATTAGAAAATGGAATTCAGGATGAACAAAGAATTCTAGAACTACTCTTAAATAAATATCCAAATCTTAGAGTTGTATTAATTACCGATAAAAAGGGTGCTTATTATAAAGATAAGGACATGATGATTTACCAGAAAGAATTGGTCTCTAATTTTGATAAAGATTTGTTCTTAGTTAAATATATGGCTTCAGAATTAAAGGGAAATTCAGAAATGACATCTCTATATCGAGGTGTGAATCAGTAATATAAATATAGAAAAGACTACTAGATATGTTAGATTTTTTAAGACAATATTAACTTGAATTTACGTACGTCTTTGAAAAAAAGACTTTGGGAGAGATCAATCCAATGAAAATAACCTGCCATATCTAGTAGCAATTTCAATTATAAATGTCCAATGTGAAAAAGACATTAACTCTCAAAACTTTTTGAAAAAACTTAAAATTAACCTATGATGATGTTGAATAATGCCTTTTGCGGTGCAAAGGTGAAATATAACTTAAAAATATAAAATCTGCTTTATATAAAGTGTATGCTGGGAGCATACACTTTTATTTTTATATAGAAATTAATAGGAAACGGCTTTTATAAGTGATATAATGCATATAACACAATCACTTTATGGAGGGCATTGCAATGGATAATAAGTATGTATTAGGCTTAGACATAGGAATTAGTAGCTGCGGGTATGGAGTTATAGATCTTGAAACAGGTAAATTCGTAGACTATGGAGTACGTTTGTTTAAAGAAGGTACAGCAGAAGAGAATGAGAAGCGTAGAGGTGCTAGAAGCCGAAGACGTTTGACTTCAAGACGTCATACTCGAATTATGGATATGCAAAAATTGTTGAAGGAAAACGGCATAATGTCAGATGACTATCATCCTTTGCAGAATGTATATGAATTGCGTTGTAAAGGATTGAATGAAAAATTGACAAATGACGAATTAACGGCAGCTATTTTACATATAACAAAACACAGAGGTAGTGTTATTGAAACTGTAGAAGAAGATGCAAAAAAGAGTGATGACGAATTAAGTTTAAAGGCTACTTTACAGCATAATGAGCAGTTGATTAAACAAGGAAAATATATTTGTCAAATTCAATTGGATAATTTAAACAATAAGGATCATATTCGTGGACATGAAAATAATTTCTCAACAAAAGATTATGTAAACGAATTGAATGAGATATTACATCACCAGGAATTAGATGAACAACTTATTAATAAGATTATTGATATAGTTGCGCGTAGAAGAGCTTATTATGAGGGGCCTGGAAGTGAAAAATCACCGACACCATATGGACGATTTATAGAAGTTGATGGGCAAATTAAAGAAATAGATTTGATTGAAAAAATGCGTGGGAAATGTAGCGTATTTCCAGATGAACTAAGAGCTCCTAAAATGGCGGTAACAGCAGACTTGTTTAATTTCTTAAATGATATGAATAATTTAACAGTAGATGGTAATAAGTTATGTCCAGAGGAGAAGAAGGGAATTTTAACTATAGTTAGTCAGAAAGGAAATATTACTTTACGTCAATTGGCAAAAGAATTAAATGTGAATGAAGTTGATATTAAAGGCTATCGTATAGACAAAAATCAGAAGGCTATTTTTACTGAGTTCAAGGGATATAAGAAAATTAAATCAATTTTAGAAAAAGAAGGATATTCAATTTCATTAAATGATTATGAAATGCTAGATAGAATTATTGAAATTCTTACGAATAAAAAGGGTATACAAGAAAGAAAAGATTATTTGTATCATTTGGAGTATAGACTTTCTGATTCAGTGGTAGATACTTTAGCAAATACAACAGGAATAACAGGCTATCATTCATTATCTTTTAAAGCATTGAATTTATTAAACAAAGAATTGTTTGAATCTGAAATGAATCAAATGCAATTATTACATGAATTAAAATTATTTGATAAGAATCGTGTTTCTCATAAAGGTAAAAAGAATATTGAATCTAATCCAGAAGCTATCTTATCTCCAGTGGCGAAGAGAGCACAAAATGAAACTTTTAAAGTTGTAAATGCATTGAGGAAGAAATATGGAGAATTCGATTCCATTGTTGTTGAGATGACTCGTGATAAGAATACAGATGAACAGAAAAAGAGAATTAGTAACTACCAAAAAAATCGAGAGAATGGATCTAAAGAAATGGATAAATTTTTGAATGAAAAGGGGTATGATCCAACAAAAATTAATGGAAAAACAAGAATGAAAATTAGTTTATATTTGCAACAAGGAGGCAAGAGTGCATATACTTTTGAACCTTTAGATTTAAATCGAGTTATTAAAGATCCAAAGTATACAGAAATTGATCATATTATTCCAATCTCTATATCATTAGATGATTCTCAAAATAATAAAGTTTTAGCATTACATTCAGAAAATCAGGTGAAAGGTAATTTGACTCCTTTTATGGCATATGCAGCTAATAAATTTAATGGAATGGGATGTAGTTATTCAGAATTTAAGACAAATGTTCTTTCTAATAAAGAAATTCCATACAAAAAGAAATTAAATTTACTAAATGAAGAAAATATTACGAAAGAAGAAGTTGCTAAAAAATTTATTAATAGAAATCTAGTGGACACAAGTTACGCTTGTCGAGTTGTATTAAATACACTGTCAGATTATTTTAAAGATAATGAGATTGATACAAAAGTTCATATAATAAACGGTAGAGTTACGGATTTATTCAGAAAGAAGATTCATTTGGAAAAAGATCGTGATGAAAACTATTTACACCATGCGGTGGATGCATTAATTGTAGCTTCTGTAAAAAAAATGAACTTGTTGAACGAATATCTTCTTAAACAAGAACATGATTTCAACGATTTATATAATGAAGAAACGGGAGAAATCATTACAATTCCTGATGATAAAGTATTCTATGATGAAAGGTATATTCAATATATTGTGAATTTGAAAACATTGTTTGAAGAAAGTAGTAAGTATTATAATCATGTAATAGATAAAGAGAATATGTGTTTTAATCCAATTAAGATTTCTCATAAGGTGAATACAAAGCCAAATCGTCAGATTGCAGACGAAACTATCTACAGTACAAGGAGTGTAGATGGAACGGATTATTTGATTGAAAAAATCCCTAATATTTATGATCCAAAAGACAAGAAATGTATTCGCTTAATTCAAGATATCTTAAATGGAGAAGATGAAAAATATTTAATGGCAAAGCATGATCCACAGACATTCGATTTAATTAGAGACATTGTGAAATATCATTATGAACAATTTAAATCAGATTCAAAAATGTATAAAGCATCTAAGAAAAAAGGTGAAGAAATTATTACTTTAGTTGGAGAAAATCCTTTGACAAAATATAAGGAAGAAAATGGTGCTGTACGTAAATATTCTAAGAAGGGAAATGGGCCTGAAATTATTTCGATGAAATATGAGAGTGAAAAACTAGGCAATCATTTAGATATTTCTTCAAACTATCAAACAAATAATAAAAAAGTTATTTTGAAACAAATTAAACCATATAGAACAGATTTCTATCAATGCGAAGATGGTAAATTTAGATTTGTTACTGTTCGATATACAAATGTTTCATATCATAAAGCAAAAGGAATGTATGTGATTGATGAACAATGGTATAAGCAGGAAAAAGCCAATAAAAAGATAAAAGACACAGATAAATTCTTGTTCTCAATGCATAGGGATGAATTGATTGGTATAAAGAAAAAAGAAGGTAATTCATATATTTATGATTTATCAACAGAAAAAGGTGGAGATAAATACTATTATGATGGAACAAGTGTTGAGATATTGAAGTATACTGCAACGAATGATGACAGTACTAATACTATAGAAATTAAACCTATATATACATATTGTAAAAAACAATTGAGACAGGGAGTAACTTCAGTTGAGAATGTATGTAAATATGCCACAGATGTATTAGGAAATCTATACGAAGTGAAGGATAATAAGTTGAAATTGGAATTTAAATAGAGTATACTGAAGGTGGTTATATTCTAGCAAAAATTTTTATGACCTAACAAAACAAGGGTTTATCCCGGATTCGGCTCTTCGGAGCCTTTTCTTTTACCCTTTTTATGGGCTATAGAGTTATATATATTGAAAAATGTGAGTATTTGAGACTATATTTAGATAATTTGAAAGTGGAAATTAAAAATGACACTTTATTGATTCCGGTTTCAGATATTCAAATTCTAGTGATTGATAATTATCAGTCTAATTTGAGTGTGCCTTTAATTAATAAATTAACAGATAATAATGTATGTACCATCATTTGTGGAGTGGATCATTTACCAAAAAGCTATATATTGCCGATGAATGGACATTTTTCAAGTAGTGGAAATATTTCAAAACAGATTTGTTGGGATTCAAAACGTAAAGAAGATTTACATGCTATGATTGTAAAAATGAAGATTTTAAATCAAATTGAAATATTGAAGGTTAATAATAAAGATTTTGAAGTGGAAAAGAAGTTGTATGAATTTGTAGATAGTGTTGTTTCTGGAGATAAAACGAACAGAGAAGGCTTGGCTGCAAAAATGTATTTTAGAGAACTTTTTGGTCATGATTTTATTCGCTTTGAAGAAGATGTGATAAATGCTGGATTAAATTATGGTTATGCTATATTTAGATCTTTAATAACATCGATTATTGTAGCAAAGGGCTATATTGCTAATATAGGAATTTTTCACAAAGGCAAGCAAAATATGTTTAACTTGAGTGATGATATTATAGAAGTGTTTAGGCCAATAGTGGATCATTATGTTTATAACAATATGATGGATGATATTATTTTTAAACAATCTCATAGAGAAACTTTAATACAATTGACAAACAAGAAAATCATGATTGATGGAAGAAAACAAACAATAGCAAATGCAATTAGTTTTTATCTAGATTCTATATTTAATTATTTAGATGGTGAAGCAGATTCCATTTTGTATCCATTACCAGTAATATATGATATATGATTTTATGCGATTAATATTATTTTTTGATTTACCCGTGGTATCTAAAGAAGATAGAAGAATTTATGCAACATTTAGAAAATATCTAATTAAAAATGGATATATTATGATGCAGTATTCGGTGTATTGTAAAATATTTGCAAATCGTGAAGCAGCAGTAAAACATGTGAGTATTTTACAAAGAAACGTTCCTCAAAAGGGACAAATACGAATTCTATTGGTTACAGAAAAGCAGTATGCAAAGATTGAAATAATAGTTGGTGGTAAATCAAATCAAGAACAAGTCGTGAACAGCGATGCATTTATAAAATTATGAATTTATTGACTATAAAGAATGGAACAAATAAATGGAATCTTCAAATGAATCATGTAAAATATATAATTTCAGATTCAAGTGCAAGTTATACATTATTACAAGCAATTCGATTGTTTACTTCAAAAGATAAAAGTGAAAACAGAACAGAAAATAATATTAGTACGAAAATGTTTATAAACGAAAAAGAGATAGAATTTAAAAATAATATGTTTATAGAAATATCAGAAATGTACTCTCTTAATGAGGATAAAAAGCTCACTACAAAGTCATTGATGTTAAAATATTTGGAAATGAAACTTCAGAATCAAGATTATTTTGATACTATCAGTACAATTGACATATTGTTGAATTCATTATCAGAAGAAGTCAATGATGAATCAATGCTTAAAATTATGTTTAATGGAGCTAATTATAAGCAATTGATAAAAATGTTGTCACCATATTATGAAGACGAATTACAAAAAGATGAATTTGATTTAACGAGAGATGAATTGATTTTGTTTCAATTGGATTTAGTTGAATATATTTCCAATCATAATTCAAAATATGATAATATCTTTGTCTTTGGCAAACTAGATAATTTAAGTGATAAAATTCTTCAGAAAATCAATAAAATTGAAAATGTTAAATTGATAATCTTTACAAATTATTACAGCGATTTAATGAATGTACAAAATACAGCTTTATTGCAAGATAAAATAATAGATTTAGCAGACATGGAACAAATTTATTACGACCTATCACAAAAATCACTTCAAACATATACATTACAGGAGGTAGAACAAATGACAATTAATTATTTACAACAAATATACACTCATAAAACACACGATATTTATCAAGAACTAGACCATTTTTCAATTAAATAATTAGTATTCTATTACATTCAAAAATGTGCTACCATATTTTTGAGGTTTTGTTACCATAAGGATTTTTGCTAGAACAGAACTGGTGGGTTTGGATCGTGGGTAAAACTTACAGTTTTGTTACCATAAGGATTTTTGCTAGAACAGAACAAAACAAAAGTATGATGATTTAATCCGTAAGTTTTGTTACCATAAGGATTTTTGCTAGAACAGAACATGGCACACGTGTAAATAACCCCTTATATCGTTTTGTTACCATAAGGATTTTTGCTAGAACAGAACGGCGTAATGCCAAAATAACTAAAATACGGGGTTTTGTTACCATAAGGATTTTTGCTAGAACAGAACCCTAGCGAACAACGTATCTTGTATTCAACAGTTTTGTTACCATAAGGATTTTTGCTAGAACAGAACACAGATTTAACGCAAAGATGGAATGGCTTTGTTTTGTTACCATAAGGATTTTTGCTAGAATAGAACAGACCGATTGAATATAGACTCTAGACCCCAGTTTTGTTACCATAAGGATTTTTGCTAGAACAGAACTTTAAATTTGATCATAATAAATGCATGTATGTTTTGTTACCATAAGGATTTTTGCTAGAACAGAACATTTGTAGATTAAACTCGAAGAGTGTTATTGTTTTGTTACCATAAAGATTTTTGCTAGAACAGAACAATTCCGCATAAGCATAACATCATTTCAAGGTTTTGTTACCATAAAGATTTTTGCTAGAACAGAACACCTGTTGATTATTGGCGTTGACCTCATCCGTTTTGTTACCATAAGGATTTTTGCTAGAACAGAACTTAAATGACACGATCAATAGATTGGTACACTGTTTTGTTACCATAAAGATTTTTGCTAGAACAGAACCTTGGGTATGATATTTATATCGTGCAGGACGTTTTGTTACCATAAGGATTTTTGCTAGAACAGAACTTATTTTTGTAACGATTATCCAATTCTTCCGTTTTGTTACCATAAGGATTTTTGCTAGAATATTGATTTGTGCTTAAATATTGCTTATTTGTCTTGTGTTATATTAACTACCACATACTCACATATACCCTCTGTTCTTATTGGAAAGCCCCAGCCAACAAGGCCTGAGCTAATGATTTTTGTGTGGTGCTTGAATGTTTCTTTTCCGTAATTTCCTGCAAAGTCGGGTTGTAGGTGGTAAGAATAAGAGAGTGGAAACATTTGTCCGTTATGAGTATGTCCGCTGAGTTGAACGTCGACATTGTTTTTAATATTTTCTTTTGTTCCTTGTGGTTGATGGTCTAGGACGATGCTGTAGGTTTTGTTTGTAAGATGGTAGTCTTTTCTGACGATTAGAGTTATGTTATTTAAATGTACTTCTTGATCATTTAGAATGATAATGTTGTTTTTTTGTGATTTCTTGATTGAGTTTATTTCTTGTGAATTTTATCTTGTTTTTGTGATTACCATATACAAAATAAATAGAGGCTACTTTAGTAAGTCTTCCGAGTCGTTTAAATAGAATTTCCATGTCATCTTTGGATGTGGATTCATAGACGAAGTCTTTGCCAAGTAGATAGAAATTTGGTTTTTATGATTTCTTTTGTTGTTGTGATGTTGTAGGTTGTCTTATGGATGGTATACATATTCATAGAACCAAAAGTAACGATGGATGTGGATATGATGGCTGAAAGAAGTATGCAGAGAATTGGTTTTCTTTTCTTGAATATTAATAATAGGATTAGTAAACAGAATAAGGTATGTACAGCTCACATGGCTTGATACGTACGCATATTCCAACAGTTTAATAGTAATGCGATACAAATGGCGTATCGTATTTTTTTATTGAATTTATTCTTTAAAAGATTATTTAGTAACATACATAATCCGATTTCTAGAATGAGGATTCCCGCTTGAAGATAGATCATACTATCACTTCCTTTTTCTTACACTATTGTTAGAAAGAATTTTTGTGCTTTGCAGTATAATAAAGTGGGTGAGATTATGGTGCGCCAGTTCGGTGCAGTCGATTTAGTTAGGTGAAACTCCTAACCTGGTAACTCTTGGAGCAAAGAGGCCAGTATCTAGTCCTTGGGCATTGTATCGCGAGGTACAGTG
>NZ_JANFYN010000048.1 GCF_024460475.1 Holdemanella sp. MSK.7.32
AACAGATTCTGCAAAGAAGGTTTATGATGGAACTGCATTAACAGCTGGTGGTAAGGTAGAGGGTATTGTTTCTGGTGAAACAATAGAATTTACTGCTACTGGTAGTCGAACGGATGAAGGTACTTCAAAGAATACGTATAGTTTGAAGTGGAATGGATCAGCTATTGAGACAAACTACAAACTTGAAAAAGAATCTATCGGTGAATTAACTGTAAAGTCTAAGTCTATTATTCCTGATGAGCCTAATACTCCAGATGATAAGAAGACAGGTATTACAGTAAGTGATCCAAAGGATTCTAAGTATGATGGTCAAGAACACAGAGAAGTATTAACGGTTAAAGATACTAAGACTGGTAAAGATTTAATCGCAAATAAGGATTACACAGTAGTATATAGTGATGATTTAGTAAATGCTGGTACAGTAACTATTAAGGTTTCTGGATTAGGTAACTACAGTGGATCATTCACTAAGACGTACAAGATTACTAAGCGTTTAGTAACATTGACAAGTGCAACTGTAAGTAAGACTTATGATGGTCAAGCATTGACGAATACTTCAATCACAGTCAGTGGTGATGGATTTGTAGAAGGGGAAGGTGCTTCTTATGAGGTAACTGGAACTCAAACAAGTGTTGGAAATAGTGCAAACGCATTTGAATACAAATTAAATGAAAAGACATTAGCTTCTAACTACGATATTACTAAGGTTGTTGGTACATTAACAATTACAGCAGCTCCGGCTCCTGTAACTCCACCAACTCCAGTAAGTCCTCCTCCAGTAACACCTCGATACATTCAACAAGTAGTTCCTGCTTTAACTCCACAAGAGGAAGTTAAGAAGGAAAAGACGCCTAAGGCTGAGCCTAAGGAAGAAAAGGTTGAAAAGGAAAAGACGCCTAAGGCTAGACCAGAGAAATTCTGGGCATTAATCAACTTGATTTGTGCAATCGTAACCGTATTATTCGGATTATTATTGTTGATTTCTAAACGTCATAAATCTGAAGATGACGAAGAAGATGATGATGAAACAAAACAACAAACAAATAACGATGATGAATCTAACGAACAAGAAAAGAAACGTGGTGCATTCACTCGCGTACTTGCAGTTCTAATCGCAATCCTATCTGTTGTATTCTTCCTAGTAACAGAAGACTTAAGTCTTCGTTGGACTTGGACAGATCAATGGACAATTTGGATGGTTGTTATTGGATTCGTACAAATCGTAGTATTCTTCGTAGGACGTAAATGGAAAAACGTTGATGACGATGATGAAGAAGAAGCACAACAAGCTTAATGAAAGTCAATAATCACACAAAGGGGTAGCCTAGTGCTACTCCTTTTTGGTGTTGGTTATTTTTCTTGTTGTAAACATTCGTTCATAAGGTATATAATCAATAGTGAATGTAAAGGAAACAGTTATGAAAAAACAATTAACGCAGTTAATGCCTACGCTTGTAGTTATGGTCTTGATACTGGCATTGACTGTCGCAACATACAATATTAGTTTAAGACAAGAAGAAGAGGAATGTTTTAACCGGTTAGAAAATGCGAGTGAAACCATGGTTCAAAGTATTAAAAATCGTGTAAATGATGATTTGAATTATTTACGCTTGATTGGAAAAGATTTCTCAAATGAAGACCATTTACCTACATATGAAGAATATAAAGATCGACTGAGTACTTTTGAAGATGTATCTTTGTTTGAACGTGTTGATTTGTTGATGAAGAATAATACGTTATATACAATGCATGATGAGGTTCAACAAATTTATACTAATGAATTTTTAGTGTTAAATTCAACTGCGGAATATATGGATCGAGTTCATACAGATACTTTGACAAATAAACGAAGTGTGAATTATTACGTGCCTATTCTACAAAATGAAACGGTAGTCGCTTATTTAGTAGGAGTACTTCAATGTGACACATTGGATGATCAGTTTTATACAAAAATATTGAATGGAAAGACACACAACTCAATTATTGATACAACTGATGGACAGGTTGTGATGGATAATCAAGATATGAATATTGATAATATTGCTTCAGATACGGATTTTAAAATATTGTCGCCAAAAAAGAATGTTTTGAAACAAATTCATTCTTTAAAATCTGGTGTTGTCGCTTTTGAAAAAAATGGCGAAAAGAAATATCTTGTTTATAGACCAGTTGGAGTATACAATTGGGAACTTTTAGTTTTGGTAAATGAAGAGGATGCTTTTGCGAGTGTATTGACATTAAAGAACAATTATATGATCAGGGTCATCTGTGAAATTTTGATTCTCTTATTGTATTGTGGATTCTATATCACAAAAGTTCGCAGAATTTCTAAAAAATCGAATGAACTCACGGAAGATTTAAATGTATCCAATACATTAATTCAATGTGTTCGAAAATTATCGAATGATTTGTACAAAGAAAGTACCATTGATGAAATCCTTCGGATCATTTGTGAGTTTTATCAAGCTGAAAGGTGTTACGTATTAGATTTGGATATGGACAATAAAAAGGTAAATGGCATCTTTGAATATGGAAAACGACATGATGATATTCACATTGAAAATATGGTTCGATTGTGTTTAGAACATACAGATTTAATCAATCAATTCTTTGAAAATCAAAAATCTTATTATATAGAAGATGTGACTCATGAAATACCTTATACAAGTCCAATTTATGCGAGTTTTATGCAACAAAAGATTCATAGTATTATAGTTGTACCGTTTATGGATCATAAACAAATCAAAGGTGTTTTTGCGGTAGACAATCCAAAACAGAATTACTACCAAAAAGATTTCTTAGAATCTTTATGTTTCTTTATTAAAACGGCTATGGAAAGAGAAAAAGAGAAGACAAAATTAAAGAATTTAAGTTATGTAGATTCTTTAACTTATGCACAAAACCGCAATCACTTTAATGAATATATAGAACAAAATAGAAACAAAGAACTCCATTCTTTAGGTGTTATTTACTTAGATTTAAATGGACTTAAAGAAATCAATGATAAAATGGGACATATCGCAGGAGATACACTCATTATTTCGGCATCCTATGCTCTACAAGAAATCTTCTTAGATAATTCCTATCGTGTAGGTGGAGATGAGTTTGTGGTCATTGAACAAGATGTATCCGAACTCTTATTCTTTGATCAATATGCAAAATTATTGAAACGAATGAAGGAACTAGAAATCAGTGTTGCGACAGGTTGTGTATGGAAAGAAACTTGTCCAAATCTATCTGAAACTTTACAAGAAGCCGATCAAAAGATGTATGAAGATAAAAAGCGTTATTATTCTTTAGCTGAAAATGATCGAAGAAGACGATAAAAAAGATTGGAAATTAAACTCCAATCTTCTGTGTGTTTTTGAAATGAAGCTTTGCCACTTGGTAAAGCTTTTCTTTTCCAAATTTTTGTACGAATTTCTTGCCGCACACATCCACTTTGCTTCCGGCACCCTTCTCAAATTTGAAATCATATTTTTCTTCCATAAGATCCCACGTTTCTAGAAAGGCATTTCTTGCCAGGATACTCGCACAAGCTACTGCCAGGTATTTGTTTTCGGCCTTGGTTTCAAATGTGATACCCCGAATGACTTCAGGAAAGCCTTGTAAGTAGCGATAGTAACTTTTTTCTTGCACAAACTGATCAATAACAATCTGCTTAGGAAGCGTATATCCTTTATGTACCAAATTTACATAAGCCTGGTTATGCAGACGACACTTCATATCCACCATATTACAAGTATCATGCATGTCATTATATTTTGAATTGGGAACAATCAAAATACTATGTGGACACACTTCCTTAATGATAGGTGCAAGCTTACGAATCTTTACATCGTCCACCTGCTTTGAATCTTGAATGCCAAGATGTGCAAGTTTTTTACGAGCCTCTTTTGTGACAATGCAGCTAGCCACTACAACTGGACCAAAATAATCACCAGTACCCACTTCATCGCTGCCCGCTTGATCTTGTGCTTCACTATGCGTTTGTTTCGGTTCTAACCAAGAAAGATCGGCTCCCTGAAATACAACTTTACCACTTGTATATGCCGTAATCGAACATTCTTTCGTTTTGATTTGATAGTACGTATACTGTGGTGTACTTTCTTTTAATATAAATGGAGATAATCGATTTTTTAATTGAAAGATCTCTTCTTTTGTCATATTCTTTGTCAATGTTGCCATTTTAATCACCTTATTTAGTTTACCATAAATTTTGTGTTAAAATAGGTGAGAACGGAGTATTTTATGGAACAAAATTTTAGAAACGAATTAAACCAGGCCATTGATTTTTCAAGTGTATTAACACAGATTTCTGCGTTTTCTAGCTTTTCTTGCGCCAAAGATAAGATTTTAAATGCGTTGCCTGTATTTGATAAATTAGAAATACAAGAACAATTAAACTATGCCAAAGAAGCCATTCAGTTTGAACAAGCCGGAGGCTTACTTTCTTTATCAGGAGCAAATGATATTTCTTTACCAGTCTCAAAAGCTTCGAAACAGATGACACTAACAAGTAAAGAATTGATTTCGATCTACCATTTTTTAACGGCTGTCAAACAAGCCAAACAAAGCTTGGATTCATCGGATTATCCAGAACTGACAAATTTAGCTCAATCTATGGATGGATGTACACGTTTGATGGATTCAATCATTTCAAAGATTGATCTAACAGGATCGGTTAAAGAAGATGCGACTCCCGCATTAAAAAGTATGCATAAGGCGTTGGTAGATACGCGCTTAGCATTACAATCAAAATCAAGGCAGTTTTTAAAGAAGAACAGTTCAAAATTGATGGAAAATATGACGACAACTGTATCTGGACGTGTTGTTGTCTTGGTTCGTGCCCAAGACAAGAATGCCTTTGGCGGTATGATTCATGGACAATCCAGTTCAGGACTTGCCTATTATGTTGAACCATCCAGCTTTGTAGCTGATAATAATGAGATTTCTTCTTTGATGATTCGTATTGAAGAAGAAAAGAAACGAATTTGTAAGGAATTGTCGATGCAAGTTAAGAAAAATGCGTTGTCTTTAACTTCGGCATTAGAAACATTAACTGTAATCGATGTAGCTTTCACAAAGGCAAAATGGGCAGTACGCTATGATGGATGCATTCCATCTTTACAATCAAGAGATCACTCCATGTATTTAGAACATGCCAAACATCCTTTGATTGATGAAAAGAAAGTGGTTTGTAACACATATGAATTAAATGATAAACAAGCTTGCCTTATGATTTCAGGACCAAACATGGGAGGTAAGACAGTCACATTAAAGACAATGGGACTCTTTGTAGCTTTGGCCCATGCAGCCTTTCCCGTATTATGTCATAAAGCCATTTTACCATTCTATCAATCGATGTATTTTGACATTGGAGATCATCAGTCCATTGAAAATAACTTATCGACTTTCTCAAGTCATATTTCTCGTCTTTCTCATATTTGTCAGAAAAGCGATGAGAATAGTTTTATCTTATTGGATGAAATTGGAAATGGTACTGATCCATTAGAAGGAGCCAGTCTTGCGGTTGCGATTTTGGAGTATTTGATTTCAAAAAGAAGTACAATCATTACTTCAACTCACTATTCGCAGGTAAAAACATATGGAAAAGCGAATGATTCTGTATTAGTATCGAGTGTTGAGTTTAATCCAGAAACATTAAAGCCAACCTATAAATATATTCCTGGTGTATCTGGAGCAAGTTATGCCTTTCATATTGCCAGAGAATACAATTTAGAAGAGTCCATTTTAGAAAGAGCGGATTTTTTAAAGAATGAAAATGAAAAGCAGACAGAAAAAGAATTGGAGAAATTAGAAAAACTTCAAAATGATGTCTTGAAACAAAAGGAGCGTTTTAATCAATTGATTGAAGATGCGCACCGCGTTCAAAAGGAGGCTTACGAAAAAGAAAAAGAAATCGAAAAGCGTAAGGCCCAATTGGATGCATCGTATCAGGAACAATTGAATGAGATGCTCGAAAAGAAAAAGGCAGAGGCCAAAGAAATCTTAACTGTGCTTCGTAAAGAAAAGACGGGTAAGCAGCATAAGCAGATTGAAAAGATGCATGAACTGGATCTTTTAAATGAGCATGTTGAAGAAGTTGAAGACGATAAGAAAGAATTTAAGGTTGGTGATTATGTAAAAATCACAGGCTTGAATTCGCATGGTGAAATTGTGGATATTCGAAGAAATGAAGCTACCGTTTTAACGAATGGTATGAAGATGAAGGTGAAAATTTCGAAGTTGGAGCCTATGCATAAGCCACAAATCAAGAAAGCAACTTATAAAGCGCATGTAGAATCGGTATCCAGTCGTTTTCCTTTGGAGTTGAATCTAATTGGAATGCGTGTTGAAGAAGGTATTGCTGCTTTAGATAAATATTTAGATCAAGCTGTCGTTAAACACATTAAACAAGTACGTATCATTCATGGTATGGGTACGGGTGCTTTGCGTACAGCCGTTTGGAAGGATTTAAAGAAACAGCCAAATGTTTCTAAGTTTAACAGTGCCGGTCCAAGTGAAGGTGGACTTGGTGCGACGATCGTTATATTAAAGTAGGGGATAAAATGAGTGTTTCTAAACATCTACAAGATAAATTAGCCTTACTTCCAGATTCTCCTGGATGTTACATCATGAAAGATGAAAATCAGAATATATTGTATGTGGGTAAGGCCAAAGTATTAAAGAATCGTGTGCGTTCTTATTTTCATGGTACCCACAACAATAAGACGACGCGTTTAGTGTCGCACATTCGTGATTTTGAATTTATCGTGACGGGCAGTGAAAAAGAGGCTTTATTATTAGAAATCAATTTAATAAAAAAACATACGCCACCTTACAATATCATGTTTATGGATGATAAGACATATCCATATATTGAGATCACAAAAGAGAATAATTTTGTGGTACGTACAACACGAAATATCAAAAATAAAAAGAGTGAATATTTTGGGCCGTATCCAAGTAGCCAATCGGCTTATGAAATTGTGAGATTGATTAATCAGATCTTTTGTGTACGTAAATGTCGTCATATTCCAGATTCTCCGTGTTTGTACTATCACATGCACCAATGTCTAGGACCTTGTATTCATGAGATTGATCCTAAGGAAAACGAAATGACGCGTAAAAAAATTAAGAAGTTTTTGCAGGGAGACACCAAAGAGGTGATGGATTCTTTGCAGGCTAAAATGATGGAGGCCAGTGAAAACTTGCAGTTTGAAAAAGCGCAGGAAATCTATAATACGATCCAAGCCTTAGAGCATGTCATTGAAAAACAGACGATTGACTTTAAAGATCGTGCGAATCGTGATGTATTTGGATATTATGTGGATTCTGGATACATTTCTTTTCAAGGTTTCTTTATTCGTCAAGGAAAATTATTGGAAAGAAATATGTCAATTACACCGTTGTATGAAGATGAGATGGATGCCTTTACTAGCTTTATCATGCAGTATTATGAAAAAAATGTGGTGCCAAAAGAAATTTTGGTGCCGTCTGGAACGCCAGTGGATGTTTTAAAGGAAGCTTTAAATACGAATGTGCATATTCCGGTTCGTGGTGAAAAAAAGAAGCTGATTGATTTGGTTTATAAAAATGCCAAGGAAGCACATGAACAGAAGTTTAAACTGGTATTTCGTAAGGATAATGAGTTGCGTCAGGCCAATGAAATGTTGTCAAAAATATTCAATGCGGATATTCATACGGTAGAAATGTTTGATAACTCCCACATCCAAGGTACGTTTAATGTGAGTGGTTTGGTTGTCTTTAAGGATGGCTTACCCGATAAGAATTCATATCGTCATTATAAATTAGATGGGTATCGCAGTGATGTGGACAGTATGAAAGAAGTCATTTATCGAAGATACTTTCGATTGTTGAAAGAACATCTACCGATGCCAGATTTATTGTTGGTGGATGGTGGTGCTGCACAGATTGCGGCGGCCAAAGAAATTATAGATATGTTGCAGCTTGATTTAAGAGTAGCAGGACTTGTAAAGGATGATAAGCATGCGACAAGAGCATTGATGGATGTAAATTTAAATGAAATTCCCATTGATTCCAAGTCGAGCTTATTCTTCTTATTAACACGTATGCAGGATGAAGTGCATCGCTTTGCGATTTCGTATCATAGAAAACTTCGAGATCAGTCTATGACAAAATCTGTATTGGATACGGTGAGCGGTATTGGGCCTAAGCGTAAAAAGGAATTGTTGAAGCATTTTAAAAGCATGAAGCAGATGCGTCTTGCGAGTGTAGAACAATTGAGTGAAGTGATTCCAGAAGATGTGGCTAAGATTCTATATGCTCGTTTGCATGAGATTTAATAGTCTAGTATAATGGGGTGCGTGAGGTACTTATTTTGATTAGTAAAAAAGAATTGCGAGCACGTATTTTATTGATTGTGGTTTGTCTAGCGGTGGGCTTATATTGTCTATATACCATGGATAAATCGTATGATCCTTTAGCTCGATATCCGTATACGACCGATGAAAATCGTGATGTTTTATTAAAATATCTAGATAGTGATGATATTGATTATTTGGTAAATCAACATATTTCACCGGATAAATTTATGGATTTTATAGAGTTGAAAGATTTCAATTTAAAAAATACGTTATATTATAAAGAAGCCAAGGAAACGCAGGATGCAGATAATGAATATATCGTCAATTTTGTGAATCGTTTTCGAAAAAATTTTTCGTATGATTCTTTAAAACAATTGTTGATGCACTATTCATATATTGATTTAACGACGTTCTATGAAAACGAAGCTGTATTATATTCAGATTTAAGATTGATTGCTGATCCAACCAATCCGTATGCCGTATTAAATCAGGAAAATACGGTATATAAGTATATACCAGAAAAGATTACGACATTTAATACGATCTTAGTTCAAACATGTATGGTCGAAGATCTAACGAATATGTTAGATTCGTATGCGTCTGTTATGGATGGGCAGGATCATTTGAATTTGGTCAGTGGTTATTTGAATTATGAACAAATTCTAGATCAATATGTCAACGCATCCAAAGAATATGAGGGTGTTGACCGCTATATGTTTAGTGCCGGTAAAAATGAGCAGCAACTCGGGTATACGATCGTTTTAGAGGGTCAGGATGAATGGATCAATCTATGCAGGCAATATGTCGATGATGAATATGATTATTCAAAAGTCGAAGAAGAATTGTCTGAAGAAAGTAAAAAGCGTATGGAATGGATTGAAGAAAATGCGTATCGCTATGGTTTTGTAGTTCGTTACCAACAAGAACAAGAAAAGAAGACGGGACATTGGTATCAGCCTTTTATGCTTCGTTATGTGGGTGTAAAAACCGCAAAAATCATGCATGATAGCGGTAAGGGCATGGAACAAATGTCATTTCCGGATGAATTGGAGTAAAAGACTTTATGGAAATAGTTGTTGTGAGTGATTCTCATGGAAGAAACGATATATTAAAAACGATCCAGGAAAAACATCCAAACGCGAAATTGTTTATTCATTGTGGTGATTTAGAGGATGATCCGATGAATTATCCGGGCTATATCATTGTGCGTGGAAACAATGATTATTTTGGTCGTTTTGAAAATGAAAGAATCATACCGATTGGTAAACATCAAATTTATGTAACACATTCTCATCGGTTCTCATATTTTTTAAGAAGTGAACAATTGGTGAATCGTGCTAAAGAATTGAATTGTGACATTGTATGCTTTGGACATACACACGTATCCTTTTTAGATCGTGTCGATGGTGTTACATTAGTAAATCCAGGATCTTTATCGCATTCTAGAGATGGAAAGCCATGTAGCTATGCGATTTTAGATATAAATGAAGATGACGTTCAGGTTGAATTCAAATTTGAGCCTGAGTGGTAAGAAAGAGGGAAGTTTTATGTACAAAATAAGCGAATTATATGATTTAGATCATACTTTGGCAAAGGATTATTTAGCAAAGTTTGAATATCCTTGGCAAGCTTTGTCGGGAATCAAAGACTTGATTTTAGAACTAGGTAAAAACTTAGGAGAAGATTATGTGGAAGTCAAAGAACATGTATGGGTACACAAGAGTGCCAATGTCTTTGAAAGTGCATATCTAGGAGCTCCATGCATCATTGGTCCTGAAACAGAGGTTCGTCATTGTGCCTTTGTACGTGGAAGTGCTTTGGTGGGCGCAAACTGCGTGGTTGGAAATAGTGTGGAATTAAAGAACTGTATTTTATTTGACAATGTAGAAACACCTCACTACAACTATGTAGGAGATAGTATTCTTGGATATCATTCTCACTTGGGTGCTGGGGGTATCACAAGTAATTTAAAGAGTGCTCGTGACAATATCATCTTAAGAAGAAAAGATGAAAATTATAATGTGGTTGAAGAATTTGAAACAGGGTTAAGAAAAATTGGTGCCTTTATGGGTGACTATGTAGAAGTTGGATGTAACTCTGTACTTTGTCCAGGAACGATTATTGGTCCACACACAAATGTATATCCACTATCTCGTGTGCGTGGTCAGATTGCGGCAAATTCAATCTTTAAAGATGCTTCACACGTGACTTTAAAGGATTAATCTTACGAACTTGTAATTTTACAAGTTCTTTTTCTTATGTTAATGTTTAGATATGAAAAAGTTTGTTAAGTTTATATTTAAATTATTATTAATCTTGATTATTGCCTTTGTAGGCATCTTTTTTGGTAAAGGATATTGGGGTTATTTAGAATTAACGCAATCTCAATCTGTGGATGATGTGGTAAGTGAAGTCACATCTAGATCTACTTTTGTCGGATATGATGATTTATCACCTGAACTCGTACGAGCAACGGTGGCAATAGAAGATCGTCGTTTTTATGATCATGGAGGCGTTGATTATATTGGGCTTATGCGTGCACTTGTATCCCAATTTGATGATGATCTATTAAAGAGTGGTGGTTCTACGATTACGCAGCAATTGGCTAAAAATTTATATGGTATGTTTGATGGTACGTGGGATCGTAAAAGTACAGAATTATTTGTAGCTCGTTATTTGGAGAAGCATTATTCTAAAAATGAAATCATTGCCCTATATGTGAATGTGATCAATTATGGAAATAACTATACTGGTATCTATGAAGCAAGTTATGGTTATTTTGATACAGATCCAGAAGATCTGACCATAGCTCAGGCTTCTTTACTTGCAGGAATTCCCCAATCGCCAAACAATTATGAATTAGTTTATCATTTTGCCCAAGCCAAACAAAAACAATATGCCGTATTAAAGGCGATGGCTGAGTGTGGCTATATTTCAGAAAGTGATATTGCGACATATTATAATGCATCTGTTTAATGGATGCATTTTTTTTGTTTGCTTTGTGATGATAGAATATTGACAAAATACTATCACATGATATGATTATGATAGGAATAATCAAAAATGCCATCATTTTCTTGGAGGTGAAAATCTTGATTGATAAATCAGAAATTGCTGATTATCTCAGTAGAGCAAAGAAATTGATAGTTCAGAATAAATTTTGTATTGCGTTAAATTCAAACAGAATGACAAATTTATCGTTGCTTGATGAGTATTTAATTGATGAAGAGCGAATTAAGATCATATTATTAGATTTAACAGAAGATGATTTCTGTGAAAAAGTTCAAAATAAACATGTTCAATTTCAACATGAATGGCTATATATCTTTGGAAAAGAGATTTCTTTAATGAAGAGGTATGAAAAAAAAGTGAAGTGGTTCCTTTATACATCAAGTTTAATATGATTGAAAACAAATTTGTGATCGTCATATCATTTCATAAACAAAAGTATCCACTCGTTTATTATTTTCGATAACATATAAAAAGGAGGCAGTATTGTATGCAAAGAGAAACAGGATTTTGTGTAGAGTGCAGGGATGTCACATCTTATACATTACAGAAGAAGTTGGTGAAAAAGATGATTCGCGGTGAAGAATTAACTTTTGAAATTACTTGTGCTATTTGTGATCGATGTGGTGAATTCATGAGTGTTCCTGGTATTATTGATTTAAATGTACGTGAAGTCGATGAACAATATAGGAAATTAAAGGATTTAGTGACTATTGAGGATATTTATACTTTAATGAAGCTCTATAATATTGGCAAGGCACCTTTATCAATCGTATTAGGATTTGGTGAAATAACGATTACTCGCTATCTATTAGGACAGGTTCCATCTAAAGAATATTCAGATGTGATTCGTAATGCATTGTTTTCTCCTGAATATATGGAACAAAAAATGCTCGAAAATAAAGATAAAATTGCGATGAGTGCCTTCAAAAAGTCTATGACGAAAGTAAACGAGTTAAAAAATATATTTACTGTTTCGAATAAAATGATTGGTGTTATATCCTATATTTTTGAAAGAATGGATGAAGTGACACCGTTAATGCTTCAAAAGCTGTTGTATTATATACAGGGATTTTCGTTTGCGTTAAATGATAGAGAAATGTTTATAGAAAATTGTGAGGCATGGGTGCATGGACCTGTATATAAAGATGTATATAATATTTTTAAACATTTTAGGTATAATGTGATTGATGATCCGAAGTTTGTAATGTTTGAAGGGTACAAAAAGTATTTGGATGATAAAGATAAATATATTATAGATTTAGTGGTGAATACATTTGGTCAATATGGTGGTAAAATTTTAGAAAAAACAACGCATAAAGAAAGTCCTTGGTTATTTGCGCGTAATGGCTATAGTGACAATGTACCTTCCAACGAAATAATTTCGAAGGAAACGATTAAAGAATATTTTCATGAATTAATAAATGAATATGATATTTCAAAAGAAGAAAACATTAACAAATATATATTAAACTTAAGTAATATTATTTGATGCATCTGTTTAGGATGCATTTTTTTGTGTCGATAGAATTTCTAGTGGCTTTTTTTAAAAAATCCTTGCATGGCATTCTATCTTTTGGTATAATAGTTAAGCAATGCCCGGGTGGTGAAATTGGTAGACGCAGTGGACTCAAAATCCACCGGTAGCGATACCGTGCCGGTTCGAGTCCGGCCCTGGGCACCATTTTTAAAATTAAATATTTGTTTTTTGCCCGGGTGGTGAAATTGGTAGACGCAGTGGACTCAAAATCCACCGGTAGCGATACCGTGCCGGTTCGAGTCCGGCCCTGGGCACCATTTTTAAAATTAAATATTTGTTTTTTGCCCGGGTGGTGAAATTGGTAGACGCAGTGGACTCAAAATCCACCGGTAGCGATACCGTGCCGGTTCGAGTCCGGCCCTGGGCACCATTTTGAATTATTGATCAAGTTTATCGGGCTTGATCTTTTTTTATGATATAATTTTGATTGAGTTGGAGGATTACATATGAAAGTATTAGTTGGATTAAGTGGTGGTGTAGATTCTGCCGTTGCAGCTTATTTATTAAAGAAACAAGGATATGATGTGACTTGTTGTTTTATGCGTAACTGGGATAGTTTTGCGAATAATGATATTGCAGGAAATCCTACAATCAAAGATGATACTTGTCCTCAGGAACAGGATTATTTAGATGCGCTGGCAGTTGCCAATCATTTGGATTTGCCTTTACAGCGTGTTGATTTTATTGAAGAATATTGGGATAACGTATTTAAAACGTTCTTAAGTGAATATGAAAAGGGTCGTACGCCAAATCCAGATATTTTATGTAATAAATATATTAAGTTTGATTCATTTTTTGAATATGCCATGAAACAAGGTTTTGATAAGGTGGCTACAGGGCATTATGCTTCAAACAAAGAGGAAGAGAATGGCTTTACATATTTAACACGTGCTAAAGACCAGAATAAAGACCAGACATATTTCTTATGTCAGGTTGAAAAGAGTAAGGTGGCTAAAACGATTTTTCCTTTGGCAAATTTAGAAAAACCAGAAATTCGTAAGATAGCTTCTGAATTAAACTTAGAATCGGTTGCGACAAAGAAAGATAGTACGGGTATTTGTTTCATTGGAGAAAGAAACTTCAGACAATTCTTATCGAACTATCTTCCTAGTAAAGATGGTGACATTGTAGATGTGAATACAGGTAAAGTCATTGCACGTCATGTGGGCGTTTTATATTACACGATTGGACAAAGAAAAGGTTTAAATATTGATCATGAAAAGGGTCCTTGGTTTGTGGTTGGAAAAGATGTTGTGAAGAACATTCTTTATGTATGCCGTACAGACCAAAGAGATTTATTGTATTCCGATTCTTGTATTGTAAAAGGAATCAACTGGATCTTGCCAAGTTTGGATGAGATTCCAACAAAATGTACTTGTAAATTTAGATATCGTCAAAAAGATCAGGATATTGAAATCGAAAGATTGGATGATACAAGTGTGTTAGTAAAATATCCACAAACGATTGCGTCTGTTACAGAAGGACAGGAAGCTGTATTCTACGATGGTGACAAGTGCATTGGTGGGGGTGTCATTGAAGAAGTCTTCAAGGATGGCAAGAATTTAAATCAATTGATTATGGAGACAGCCAATGGACATCGAGGCTAGGCTTGAATATATCATATTTGAAAATAAAGCCAATCATTATGTCGTTGCTGGTTTTTCAGAATTAAAGACGTATCATAATTTTACAGCGGCGGGAAGAATTGAAAATCCAATCGAAGATCAAGAATATGTTTTGCAGGGGGAATATGTGAAACACCCTAAGTATGGGGAGCAGTTTCGTGTGGATATGGCTAAAAAGAAATTGCCAGATAATTCGGATGCGATCATTCATTTTCTTTGTGGTGAAAATTTTCCTACGATTGGTAAAAAAACAGCCGAAAGTATTTATGAGACTCTTGGCGAGAATTGTTTAGAGAAGATTCATAATAATCCAGAACTTTTACATGAAGTGCCCAATTTGACTGCCAAAAAGATATTGATTATTCAAAAGGGCATTCAAGAATTTACAGGATTTAATGAGACATATGCAAAGCTATTAAAGTATGGCTTGAGTCCAAGACAGATTCAGATGTTATTGGACACATATGATAATGTGTTGGATGTGATTGAAGAGGATTGTTTCAAACCTTATTATGAAGTGTATGGTTTTGGATATAAAACCGCTTGTAAGATGGCAAGTGCCATAGGCTTATCCAATGAGGATCCAAGAAGATTAGATGCCTATATCTATGAGTTGGCTAGACAACTATCTATGGCAACTGGAAATACATATATTACATTTGCGACAATCTTTCAAAATGTACGTGGTGTAAATGAATCCTTGATTCAGGAAAGTATTGATCGTTTGGTTTCACTTCAATATTTGTATGTTGAAAATACTCGAATCTACCCTTTTACTTTACATGAAGATGAGGTCACGATTGCCAAAGAGTTGAAAAATCATTTATTTGAAGTGGAAAGTGTGGATGTTGAATCAAAAATCAAACAAGTGGAGTTTAGTTTAGCCATTACATATGATCAGGAACAAAAGGATGCGATTCAATTGTTCTTCGATCGTTCGTTCATGATTTTAACGGGTGGTCCAGGTACTGGTAAGACAACGACGGTAAAAGGAATCTTGGAAATTTGTAAGGATGTATATCCAGATAGTAAGATTCAGCTTTGTGCACCAACAGGAAGAGCTTCAAAGCGACTTGCACAACTTTCAAATTGTGATTCAAGAACCATTCATTCCTTGTTACAGTGGAACTTAGAAGATAATTCCTTCGGCAAAAATGAAGAGGATCCATTAGATGTCGACTTCATTATTGTGGATGAGTTTAGTATGGTGGATACACACTTGTTTGCCCAATTATTAAAGGCACTGCCACAGCGTTGTCGCATTCTTTTAATTGGTGATGAAGATCAGTTAGAGAGTGTGGGTCCTGGAAAGGTGTTAGAAGATCTAATTAAATCGGATGTGATTGATACGGTCCATTTAAAGAAGATTTTTAGACAGTCAAGTGGTTCTGGAATCGTGACTTTGGCAAAAGAAATTCGTGAAGAAACTACGTGTCATTATGAGGATGGTGTTGAGTTTATTGAAAGAACAACGCCAAAAATCATGGATGCCCTAATCGATTATGTCAAAGATATGGATCTAGATTCCATGCAGATCTTGGCACCAATGTATAAGGGTGCTGCTGGCATTGATGAGATCAATCGTCAGATGCAGGTGTTGTTCAATCCAAAAAGTCCACAAAAGAATCAGATGAAGGTAGGAACAACAATCTTTCGTGAAAACGATAAGGTCATGTTGTTGAAGAATTTACCGGATGAAGATGTTTACAATGGGGATATTGGTACGATTGTTGAAATTGATTCAAAACAGAATGTGATTTCAGTGGATTTCACAAATACGATTGTTGATTTTTCAACGGACTTTCTATATTACTTAAAACACGCATGGTGTATCAGTGTTCATAAATCTCAAGGTAATGAATATCAGACGGTATTCTGTATTGTGGATGTGAATGCGAAAAATATGTTAGAAAAGCGTCTTTTATATACGGCAATCTCGCGTGCTAAAAAACAGCTTTTTATTATTGGCAATAAGAGCTTATTTGAAACGCAGGTGCGCTTAAAATTAAAGCGTATTCGTCAAACATCATTGCAGGAAAGAATTAATGAAGTAACTGAAAAAATTTTTTAGGCAAAAAAGTAACTGAAAAAATAAAACCAAAAAATCGGATTTTGGTCCAGATGAATTTAAAGTGATAAGAGAAATCATTTTGGCTCATCCAAGATTGCAAAAAAAAGAAAGATAGGTCAAATGGCTTGTGTTATTTTGCAGCATTTATTATGGGGCTTTTTGCACTAGGAACTTTTTTAGACCGTTTTATTTTAGACTGTTTTATTGAATATACATTAATTTTTCTAGCATTTGCCATATTCTTTATATGGTTCGCAAAAGTGAGTATATATTTAGAATAGGATTTAGTTTTTAAAGTAATTCAAAATAAAGCCTTTGATAATTTAAAAAATGGAACAATTGAGTATATATTTGATTCAGATGGAGTTACAACAATATTTGAACCTGAGTATGTTACAAGTAAATATAAATGGGACGCATTTCAATGGTGGTGTGTGTTTAAAAATTATATTTATTTACAAACCAGTACTAAAAAAATAGTATTGGTGAAAAAAAGCAATTTAACTCCAGAAGATTATGAGAGTTTAATTTCACTTTTGAGCACTCATGTTCAACAAAAAGAAATATGCCATTAATTTTGGATATGGAAAGTTTCTATTAAAGAACTCTTGATAAGCAGTGTACGAAAGTTATTTGAAACGATGAATAAAGGGTATCTGACTATTTAGTGATTTTGTTGTTTCATGGACAAAAAAGAAGTATGATTTCAAATTTGGACATACTTCTTTTACTTTTAAACTATAGAAGTCTAAAGGTTTCTAGTTATGATAGCTCACGAAAAGTTTACAGTTGCTTGGAGTGTGGCTAAATATAGGTTATAATATAGCCACAAGAAAGGAGCTGATTTTATGCAGATTATTCCAATGCGGGATTTGAAAAATACAGTTGAAGTAGAACGCCTCTGTGCAGAAGAAAATGGTCCAGTATTCGTAACCAAGAATGGATATGGCAGATTGGTTGTTATGGACATCGATTATTATGAAAAAACTATGAGAAAGATGTATGAAGCAAAAACTATTTTGGAAGGTTTGGAAGATGCAAAATCCGGAAACACCGTAGACGGAGACACTGCAATTTCTAATGTAAGGAGCAAGTATGGCATCTAAATTTGGATATCGGTTGACCAAAAGAGCAGAATCTGATTTAGATGGGATTGTCTCGTATATCGCAGTTGTACTCGCAAATCCACAGGCTGCATCTGATTTTGTAGATAAGCTGCAGGATAATATTGAAGAAACAAGAGCTTTTCCTGAAAGTGGTTCTCTTGTACATAATGAATTTTTACAAGTAGAAAATGTGCGAAGGAAACTTGTTGGAAATTATATCATGTACTATCTTCCAGATATGGGAGAAAAAATAATTTACATTCTACGTATTGTATATGGCAAACGGAATATGGATGCAATTCTTAAAAAGCTGGATATTTGATCATATATGCACCTATCACGGGTTAAGCAGAAGCTACTAAAGGATGCCATCGACAAAAATGAGGATGATCTATACTTTTACACCCAATTATTAAAGGCACTTCCATAGCGTTATCACATTTTTTTGATTGGTAATGAATATCAAATGGTATTCTGTATTGCGAAAAATATGTTAGAAAAGCGTCTTTTATATACGGCAATCTCGCGTGCTAAAAAACAGCTTTTTATTATTGGCAATA
>NZ_JANFYN010000049.1 GCF_024460475.1 Holdemanella sp. MSK.7.32
GGATTATGTGGACTTCTGTAGCATATTGCATGGACTTCAGATAGCGGAATACTCATTTTAAGTTCCGTTTTATTTCAAATTTCATAAATTTCAACATATCAATCACCCGTTACAATCAAATCTTTCTTTTTTAACAATAAAATGCTTAAAATCACACAAACTATTAAAACAACAATATTCATTATACAAATGGTAAAAATTTTATTTTGTTGAAGCATACTAAACATATCAACATTTAAAAATCCAATGAAATAATTTATTTTATGTAAGTTCTGACTAAAAAGATTAACCATTAAATAAAGCGTTATAGTAATCACCAAAGATGTCGTAGTTGATTTAAACAAGCAAGAAATTAATGTATAGACACCTATCAGAAATAAACTCATAGCTATTGTTATAAAAATAATATACATTAGTATCTTACTTTCCATATATATATGATTTCCCACTGAAAATGAATATTGCGTATTTCCCATACCAAAAATCAGTGTATTTACGCCAAATAATAGAACTATCAAACAAATAAATCCAATTAACAAAAAAATAGAAAATACCACTTTAGTAAGAATAATTTTTAAAGTATCGTATTTTGAAGTAAACAATATTTTATACACACCTTGATCGAATTCTTTAAATATATCAAAAATCAAAAGAAAGTATAAAATTAATAAAACTGCACCTAAATAATGATTCGATAAATTCACAGCCAAGTTAGATGTTGTACAAACATAAGGCGAATGCTTAATTGGAATATGATTCTTTTTTAAATACCTATATTCTTTCTGTGTCTTTTTTAGGTAATCTAAAGAATACGTTGTATACGAAATAATCGTATACTTTTTTGTTTTTCCTTCAATTAGCAAATCATTCCACTGCATTAAATCATCTAAAGAAACAGCAGAGGTAGAATAATCGCGGTATAAATCATTTGCACAGGAATACAGCCTATTAAAATATTCAATCGCATTTCCGTAATATAGTTTGTCTTTTTCTTTTTTAGCCAAAAACTGATAATTTGCCATATTCGTAATATCGTACATAGCATTTTGTCTTGCCTTGGAAAACTGTTCAGTTTTTGCTTCTATGTATACATGATTTTGGTACCCGTTAAAAGAAACATACCCTATAAAAGAACAAAGAATCAATAAGAATACAAGCCAATTCTTTTTTGTGCGAATGAATTTCTACCATTCATACTTTAACAAATAAACCATATCTATTCTCCATAAATTCTTGTATACATATTCTCTAAATCATCGCTTGTATTAGTGATATCCAGCAGCTGAACGCCTTCTCTTTCTAATTTGCGTAAATATACGGATAGCTCATTTGGATTTTGAATAGAAAATTCATATAGAAAATCTGATAGTTTTCTAAACTGGTGATCTGTTATTATTTTATTCACCCTAATTTGATATGTGATTGTCTGCTCTTGTTTTTCTACCTCTTTAATTTTACCATTTTCAATATAAATAATTCGATCAGCAATCTTTTCAATTTCATTTAATTGATGGCTAGAAATCAATAAAGACATTCCGTATTCATCCACCATTTTACGAAGCTCTTTTCGCAATTCAAATACACCCGATGGATCCAATCCATTCATAGGCTCATCTAACATTAGGAATTGTGGAGAAGATAGCAATGCAATAGAAAGTGCTAATCTTTGTTTCATACCTAAAGAATAGCTAGATACAGGCTTCTTTAAATAATCTGCTATTCGTGTATAATCTGCCATTTGTTGCAATTTATCTTTCGATACATTTTTTAAGCTGGCAAATATCTCAAGATTTTCATAACCAGTCATATTAAAGAAAAGTCCTGGACTTTCAATCAAACTAGCCTGATGCGACAAAGCCTTCTCTCTTTGACTTTGTATATCATGACCACATATAGTAACATTTCCAGAATCCATATGAATTAACCCGCATAAACATTTCATTAATGTACTTTTACCTGCACCATTAGGACCAATAAAACCTACAATTTCATTTTCTCGAATAGAGAACGAAATATCATCTAACACTAAATGATTGCCATATGACTTACACAAATTTAAAACATCTAAAACATTTTGTTTTATCATTATAAATAGCCCTCCTTTTTTTAGTTAGAAGTTAGAACAATTGAAAATGTTACAAAAGTAAATGTAAATCAAAACATTGCTTTTATCATTTTCTATACAACAATATTTTTTTCATAAGCTCCTCTTATCTTTCTGTCGAACACTCACATAATTTATAAATAGTAAAACAAAAATAAATACGACACATATACAAATCGAATTCAACCAGTTTTGCATACCACAACCCGATAAAACACTTAAACTTGAGGTTATACTAAATGGATTTATAAAAGATATCAAATCCATTCTTTGACTGATGACATATAAAATAATACAAATTATTCCAGATAAATAATTAAATCCTGTTTTTGTGAAGGTATATACACAAAACATAGCCATTTGAATATAAAGTTCTAATTTCAGAAGAATTAATGGTAAAGATATTATTAAAGCTTTCCATAATGGAATAAAAGATAAATCAGGTATAAATCCTTGTTCTGTCGCATAATATTCAGACATATTATTTATGACATAATTGTCTGTATGATACATCCTTCTAAAAGAGAAGAAATGTTTAGTGTCAGCCAACAGCCATGTATCCCATCCTGCAAAGCCATTACTGATTCCTAGCAAAAGAAAAGGAATACCTATTGATGCAATCATAAGAAGTAAAAAAGCTATAAATAATTTTACTTGTATGTGTACGAAAAAGTGCACATCATTTAATTGTTCGAGCTCAAAAACACCTGTCTTTTTTTCGTACATTAAAACAACAACACAATAAATCAAACATAAAGGCATAAACAAATACGCAAATGAACTGTCTATTCTTAACTGGTGTGCTAAAAAATACCATGGACCTTTTCCTACATATTGTTCCGTATTTGTTTCTAATTGATGTAGCTGTTCTTGAACAGATAATTCAACGGTTCTATAATCCTCTTTTTTATTTTGAGATATTTGGCTACCAATCATAAAAATCCGACTCTGATCAAATGAAATATCTGCTTCTTCAAAGCCTAATTTATGAACTTGGCGCATAAATTTTTCATCACCATTCTTTTTTAAAGCATCCAAATGATACAGCTTATCCCATAATGTAATTTCATTATATCTTTTTATTAATCCTTTATTTTTAAAAACTTCTTTTCCATATTTGTTAAATAAATTCCATCCAGCTTTGGCATTATCAATAGCCCAGCTTAAATAATCCTGATAACTATTCCAATACACCTTTTCCTCTGCACTCATATGTTTTACGGCCATGTATTGTAGATTGATATCTGATAAAGCTCTTTGGTACTGTTGAATCTGCGTTTCAAAAATATTCATATTCTGTTCCACATCATACTCATGTCCCATATAATTTGGTACTTGCACCATGTTCAATACTAATAAAATGAAAAAGATAACAGCACTCACTTTATTCTTTAATACACTTTTTATTTCTAAAACCATAAGCTTAACCTAAATCCAATCTTTCTAAATAGAGACATGAAATGAACTGTATGCATATTGCGCCTATAAAGAACAAAGATGTATAGGCCCATAAAGTTTCAATATGCAAATATGTATACATAAAAACAAATAATAACCCCGTCAACATTAGACTCATTCCTTTATTTTTCGTCAACAAAGATAAACATTGTATACATGAAGCACTAAACAAAACCCATCCAAGTACAGAAAGAATATGATGAGACAAGTAAATAATCACTGGTGTTGTTCCAATCAATAACTCTATGCCACTTCCACAATTTATATATCCAATCAAATACAATACGACGAAAAATAGTATACTAAAAAAAACAGTGATAAAAATATGTAACAACGCGCGAAGTATATATACATATTTACGACTTTTCCCTATTGTAAATAAATATCGAAATGTATTGTTTTCTAAATCTTTAGACCATATATCCACATTCCACACTAGAATCAAAATCATGAATAAATAAAAGAAAAGATTGTTTCCTTTTAAAAATTGCACCATCAAATAACAACCCGTCGGTTTATTTTGATATACAAAGTCATAATATTCATTTTCAATATATGTTTTTTCCATTTGAATTCGTTTTTTTAAGTCTTGTTTATTATTTTGGAGAATCGATTTAAAATTGGATAAATCCATACCTGAATCAATATATTTTAAAATATTTTGATCCCTATCATACATATCTTTTGCGATAATTTTTACATCCTCGTCATTTTTCCAATCACTTAATAACTTTTGACAATAAATACTGTCCTCTCTAAAAAAGGCATTCAGTTTTTCTTTTGGAAGAATATTGATTCTTTGGTTTTCTTCATTTAACGTTTCATAATAATACATGATTTGATTGGATGCATATTGTTCATATTCAGTATTGTATTTAAAAAAATACACGGATAAAACGCTAATTAAAACAAGGATCAATGCTAGAATATTTCTTTTTGAAAAAAGAAATTTAAATTCATTTTTTAATAACATACGCTTAACCCTTATATAATTCCTTATAATATGTTTCCAAATCCTGATGTACTTCAGCTAAAGAATACACTAAAATGTCATTTTGAATCAGTATTTGCAAGGATTTAGAAAATTCTTCTTTGGAATCACATTGCATATAAAGAACATGCTCTTTAATAAAAGAATTTTTTAAAAGAAGCAATACATTTTTCGGATTAGAAACTTCTAGTCGATAAATCGAATGATTTTGACGAAGTTCGTCCATATTCTTCTCTTTGATCAATTTTCCACTTTTAATAAATAAAGCTCGATCAGCTAATTTATCGAGTTCACTTAACTGATGGGAAGATAATAAAATACTTGTTCCTTCATTTCGTATAGTTAAAAGCTTATTTCTTAAATCAAATATAGCTTGTGGATCTAAACCATTCGTAGGCTCATCAATAATAAGTAATTTAGGTTTGGACATCATAGCCAAAGCCAATACTAATCTTTGTTTCATTCCCATCGAATAATGTTCTGTGGCTCGATCTAAGCCATCCTTTAAATCACTGAATTGCTCCATTTCCTCAATTCTTTTAGAATCTAAATGTTTCCAATTTGCCATGATTTTAAAATGTTCATGTCCAGATAACTCTGGATATAAAGATGGATATTCAATACTTACACCTATATTTTTTAACGCATTGGATGAATCGCTCTTTAAATCATATCCACAGATAGTAATTTTCCCTTCACTCATATGATATAGTCCTGTAATACATTTCATGATTGTACTTTTTCCAGCACCATTTGGCCCAATCAATCCTACAATTTCATTTTCAAATATTGAAAAACTAATATTATCTAAAATCCTATGATTTTTAATCTGCTTTGAAACGCCTTCTACTTTGAGTATTTCCATATATATTCCCCCATATTCCTTTCCTAAATAATAAGAGACAACAAAATGTTATCTCTTAAATACTTATAGCTTAAATCCATAATTCGGTTTACACTTTATTTATCTCATAGATACTATATTTCCACTAGACTTGGTTTAGCCGGTGCATTAGTTCTTGCATTGAATGTGATTATATTGTCACCATTTTAAAAACAAGTATTATATAGTGATCGTTTCATTGCAATTGCAAATATCCATTAAAAAAAACTCTTTCTGATTTAAGAATAAATTAATTGTAATAAAAAAGCAATATCAACTTTTTAATTAAGTTTTTCATAATACGTAATAGAATCATTAAAAGAATTTCGAATAAATAAGACAAATCAAAAAAGTATCCAAGCTTCCGTTGTTTTAAGACGGAGAAGGATACCATTTTGAATACATACATAAGCAGTATACTTATGTCAATTCCAATTATAATATAGTATATTTGACGTCACTTCATGAGCTAAACCTTGAGAATGATACCCTAAAGCCAGCTCACAAAATATGAACTATAATATATTTCATTACAATTCAATTGATTAAAATGCTCTTTCTGATTTCAATATAAAGTAATTGTAATAAAAAAACAATATCAATTTTTTAATTAAGTTTTAACCCTATAGCTTCAATTATTTGATTCGCATATGACATCTTGTAGAAATTTTCTTGTAATTCTTTCACTTTTCTTAATTTATTTTGTAATCTACAATCAAGATATAACTCATTTAGTAGTTTTAAAACTAACATAGCTCTGTCAACTTCACCTGCAGTCAAAGCTAAATTATAGCAACTTTCTATACGGTCAACAGCCTTTTCACGCTTATTATCAATCAAGTATTTTAAACCTTGAAAGAAATTCTTATAATATTTACCTATACTATTGTTACTTAGAGATTGACGTATATATTTTTTTGCTAATGTATAATCTTTAATAAATAAATGAAGCAAAATCCTATACAAAACTAAATCATAATCGTCTTCCAAGTATTTCTGATCTACCATTCCTAAATACTTAAATCCATTCTCATAATTCTTTTGTAGTAAAGAAATCAATACTAAATTAGATAGAATACAATATTTTAGAAATTCTTCATTTCGTATTTTTGATTCTTTTAACAGCTTTAGATTCAAATTTTCAGTTTCAACATATTGTTCTGTATTCAAATACAGTACTCCTTGATTCAATAATAAATAACATAATCTTTCAAAAGAAACTTCTTTAATCGCAATCTCTATACTTTTGCGAATATATTTTTGTGCCAAAGTATAATATCCCAAATTCAAATAAATACTGCAATAATGATAATGATTCATTAAAAACTCATTATCATATAATCGCGATTGATTTAAATACTCCAAAGCTTTTATACTATCGTTCAAATACATTTTTTCTAGCGCTTTTATATCATAATAAATAGATAATTCCTTATTTGAAAATGAACTTTTTCCTATTTCAAGAATTCTTTTAAACAGTTGTACATCTTCATTATTTTGATTGATAATTCCATCCATATATAGAATTAGATAATATTCAAATCGTGCATAAGAGCAGCTAATGAAAGAATTGTTTTTAACTTCTTCTATTGTAGAATTCATTTCATCTGTTGATAAATTTGAATATTGAGCATAAATATACAGAACTAAATCAATCATCTTTTTTCTATCGGTTTTATAATCAAACGAACAACCACATACATGACAAATTTCATTTATCTTCTCTTTAGTTGCTGAATTCTTACCTGTTTCAATCTGGGAAACAGTAGATTGACTTATTTTCAAAGCAGATGCTATTTTTTTCATTGGAATATTTTTTTCAACCCTAATGCTCTTTAAAATATTGCCAATCAATGACCTATTTATATTATTTGACACATTTCTCACCTTTGTTTCCAATGCAAATGATGGTTCATTTCCTTTATATATGCATCTTAAATCATAAACCAAACATTATTTTATATTTCTTATAATTAATTTTAATTGTTTATTTAGGTTCATTCAATACACAATATTTAATTAAGAAAACATAGTCTATTTAGATTATTTGGTAATATATGCTTATTATCTATCATGTCATCTTCAATTGAGGCAATGTGATTATGTATTCCACACGCCCGATCAAAAACTTTTTACGTATCGTAACTATTACGACAGTTACTGGAACCCATTTATGGTTCGATTGGAATATGATCAAACACCACATTGTTGCAGACACACATGTGTATCCCTACTTGCAACTGCACAGATATCACAAACATATCAAAAACTAATAGTTGGTCACAAAGGTGTTAATACACACCGAACCGTACTCTGCAATTTTCCTTTCCACTTGCTTGTTGAGTGCAGTTCTCCAAAGCCTCTTTGAACACAGAATTTCATTCTGTGGCTACACGTTTTGCGAACGCTTTTGACCAGAACCAGCTTACCGCTGGCTGTGGCCTTTTTCTTTTAATTTAACTTGATTATTAGTTTTCATATTCAAATAATTTGGCAATCAACACTTTGAGTTCACCCAAAGCAGCTGGCGTTCCAACAATGACTTTCAAACATTCATTTCCAGTACGATAAACAACAACCTGTATAGGAGTGGCGTTCGATTGACAACGATGATCAGCTAATGACTTTGGTAACCAGTGACACAAAAGAAATAAACGAATTATAGTCATTGGAAAACAAATTCGTTTGCTTCTTTAGAATCATTGACATAGTTATAATAGCTAAAAACATACTATCCACTTTCAAAAATTTAAAAATTTTTATTTTTTGAAAGTGGCATATTGCATACAAAGATTATAATCGGATATAATACAAGTAAGGATGACTTTCAAAAGTTTAAAAAAATTCATTTTTTGAAAGTGAGGTAACACTATGAAAACCATTGAAAGAACTGAATACCTAAATCGAATAAAGAATCTGAAGGATACGCCTGATATAAAAGTTATTACCGGTATCAGAAGATCGGGTAAGTCAATACTGATGCAGGAGTATATCCAGTATCTGAAAGACAACTTTAATGATATCAACGTTATCTTTATTGACTTTATGGATCTTTCATTTGAACACCTGAAAGAGTATCATGCGCTTCATGCCTATGTTGAGGAACGATATGTGGAAGGAAAGTCGAATTATCTTTTCATTGATGAAGTGCAGATGTGTCCAAATTTTGAACTGGCTGTAAATAGCCTATATTCAAAAAGAAAATATGATATCTATATCACCGGTTCCAACGCTTTTTTGTTAAGTGCAGATTTAGCCACTCTATTTACCGGTCGTTATATTGAAATTCATGTCTATCCATTCAGTTTCAAAGAATATTGTAATTACTACGACAACAACCACGACATAGAAAAGCTATTTGAAGATTACACCATCAAAGGTGGATTAGCTGGGTCCTATGCCTACAACACCGAAAAAGACAGGAAGGATTATATCACGGAAGTCTATGAAACAATTGTTACAAGAGACCTTGTACAGAAGTATTCCCTGCCAGATACTCAGGTATTACAGCGCTTAAGTGAATTCCTTATGGACAATATATCAAACCTGACCTCACCAAGCAGAATCAGCAATATGCTATCCGAAAAGAACATATCAACTAATCATGTCACCATTGGAAAATATATCAAATACCTGTGCAACGCCTTTGTTTTCTATGATATCAAGCGCTACGATATCCGTGGCAAGAAATATCTTGAAAGCACAGAAAAGTTCTATTTAAGTGATATTGGCATACGTTATGCTGTTCTTGGTACAAGAAACATGGATTATGGCAGAGTATATGAAAACATGGTCTGTCTTGAATTATTACGTAGTGGCTATGATGTCTATGTTGGAAAGCTTTATCAGAAAGAAATCGATTTTGTTGCCCAAAGAGGTAGTGAAAAAATCTATATTCAGGTAAGTGACAATATCACTGAAGAGGAAACATTCAAAAGAGAATATGCGCCTCTTTTACAAATCAAGGATGCATATCCAAAGATTATCATCGCCAAAACCGGTCATCCAAAGTATTCATATGAAGGAATTGAAATCTTTGATATCAGGGATTGGTTGCTAAATAAAAAACAAGCTATATAATCAAAGAATTAGTAAGATTAAAAATATTAAACGCATCAGCATCTGCTGGTGCTTTTCTTGTAAAATTACATTTTGTGCGTGCTTTTCGATAACTGAGGAGTTAATTTTGCTACTTATAAGCGTGCTGTATGCGTGCTTAAAGAGACTTTTCAACACTATTCACAACAATTCACAGAAATAGAAAAAACCACCCAAAGCCCATATATAAAGGGTTTGAGTGGTTTTGAATCTCTTTGCAGAGTAGTCAAAAGTATGTTCTGACTAACGTTTAGAGAATTGTGGAGCACGACGAGCTGCTTTAAGACCGTATTTTTTACGTTCTTTAGCACGAGGGTCACGAGTAACGAATCCTGCAGCTTTTAATACTGGACGGTAGTCTTCACTAGCTTCCATTAAAGCACGAGTGATTCCGTGACGCATAGCACCAGATTGACCAGTGTATCCTCCACCTTGTACGTTGATAATCACATCAAATTGATCAACTGTGTTAGTGATTTCTAATGGTGATTTAACAACCATACGTAAAGTTTCCAATGGAAGGTATTCTTCCAAAGTTTTTCCGTTGACTACGATATTACCTGTACCTGGACGTAAAAAGACACGAGCAACAGATTTTTTACGACGTCCAACGCCATGATATTGAACAGTGTTAGATTTTTTCATATTCTATTCCTCCTTATCCTCTTACCTTCAATTCAACAGGTTTTTGAGCAGCATGTGGGTGTTCGCTACCAGCGTATACGAATACGTGTCCACGTTGTACATCACCTAATTTAGTGTGAGGTAACATACCTTTGATTGCTCTTTCAACCCATTCAACAGGGTATTTCTCTTTCATTTCTTTAGCTGTACGCACACGCATACCTCCAAAGTATCCAGAGTGGTTGTAATACTTTTCAGTATTCAACTTGTTTCCAGTCATTTCGACCTTGTCAGCATTGATCACAATTACATAATCACCACAGTCAACATTTGGTGTGTATGTAGGTTTGTGTTTACCTTTTAATACATGAGCACAAGTTGAAGCCAAACGTCCTAAAGTTTGTCCGTTTCCATCAACTACATACCATGTACGTGTTACATCGGCAGGTTTTGCCATAGTAGTTTGACGCATATCTAATTTCCTCCTTGATTTGAGCGTTTACCGGGGCTCAAAAGGCCAGAGTTTAGCCACCTAATATGATATGCAATATCCCTATAAAAGTCAATGAAAAAAAGAAAAAGTTTAGCTTTATTTTTGCCAAACTTTGATCTTTTCTGCTTTTATTTTTTTATAATCAATTGAAGGTACATCATCTATGATTTCTACATCAAATT
Organism: Holdemanella sp. MSK.7.32; assembly: GCF_024460475.1. Taxonomy (GTDB): domain Bacteria; phylum Bacillota_I; class Bacilli_A; order Erysipelotrichales; family Erysipelotrichaceae; genus Holdemanella. Next base: position 10,834 of record NZ_JANFYN010000049.1, read on the forward strand.
CAGATAGTTTTTCTAAAGCGAAATCATACCATTTTTTATTTAAATCGCCTACCTCATGTGCATCCATACCAATGATAGCCTTGACATCATATTGAGCGGCAATTTGCCAGAATCTAGAATGTGGATACTCTTCATAGCCCATACGTAAATTGTGCTGCATACCCAACACATTAAATTCTAATGGAACATTATAATCTTGACTTGTCTTACAAATTCTGTGGAATCCCTCTTCGATTTCTGGTGTTATTACACCACCCGTACTTTTTAAAATCAATTCTGGATGTGCCAAGTATGCATACATACCCGTTTTCATACCTTCCACACAAGTATCAAAATAGCCTTTAATATATTTTCCTTTCGCTCCACCTAAATAAATATGATCCTCATCTGTACCATAATAATGATTGCCAAAAATCAAATAATCAATTTCATTTTCAATACAGAAATCCAATAACCAATCCATATATTTAGGAAAGTATTCAGCTTCTAAACCAAAACGAATCTCAATCTGCTTCTTATATCTATCTTTCAGATATAAATGCTATCTTTATAATCATCAAATTCATCAAGCTTCATACGCATATGCGCCACAAAATCAGAGTCATATTTCCAACACGCATGATCTGAAAAGCCCAATACTTCAAAACCATTTTGAATGGCAGTACGAACAAATTCTTCATCATTACCAAAGGCATGATGACAACGTGAAGTATGTGTATGAAAATTAGTTTGTTTCATTGTATTTTACCTCCACTAAATATAATCCGCAACTCGGTGCATTATAACGACATGCCGACTTATCTTTCGCATCTAACATTCTTTGCACATCATCAATATCTATCTTATGTTGACCTACCGCAATTAAAGTACCCGTCATCATACGAACTTGATATCTTAGAAAACCAGTACCTTCAAAGATAAAATGCACATCTGTACCTTCTTTATTAATTTCAATATTTGAAATCGTTTTGACTCTAGGTTTTCTCGGATCGATTTTACTTGAGGCAAAACTCGTAAAATCATGAGATCCCAAGAATACTTTTGATGCATTTTTCATCGCCTCAATATCCAATTTTTTGGTTAATAAATTACGATACTTATAATTAAAAGGATTCTTTATATCATATGAACAATAATAATCATAACGTTTGCCTACAGCACTAAAACGTGCATGAAAATCATCGGGCATTTCTTCCGTTTTTAAAATACGAATATCTTTAGGAAGCAATGCATTTAATGCTCTTTCATATTGAATAGCCGGAACATTTTTACTTGTCTCAAAATGAAAGACTTGACCAAACGCATGAACACCAGCATCCGTTCTTCCACTCGCAACAACATCCACATTCTCTTTAGTAATTTTATACAAAGCTTCTTCAATCACTTGTTGAACGCCTAACGCATTCTCTTGTTTTTGCCAGCCTGCATAATTAAAACCATCATAGCTGACAAGTGCTTTTACAATCATAATACCCAAATACCAATACAAGCACAAAGAACGACAACACTTAAAATCATTGAAGCATAATCGATAGTCTGCATCTTTAACACTTTGTAACGTGTTCTTTTTCTAGAAGGATCATACCCTCTAGCTTCCATCGCATTCGCAAGTTGATCTGCACGATCAAATGCAGAAACAAATAGTGGAACAATTAAAGACAAAATGGCCATGATTTTTTCTTTAATACTCCCATTTTCTAAATCCACACCACGACTTGCCTGCGCATTCATAATACGCTGTGTTTCTTCAATCAATGTTGGAATAAAACGCAACGCAATACTGATCATCATCGCAATAATATGAGCTGGTACACCAACCTTTTCAAAAGGCTTCAACAATTTTTCAATTCCCAAAGTCAAATCCAAAGGCTTTGTTGTTGCTGTTAATACAGTTGTGATAATGACCATCAACATTAAACGAACCACAATATACAACGTTTGATTTACGGCATCACTATAGATTGTAAATCCTTTGATTGAAAACAAAGGTGTTCCTGTTTTAATAACCAATAGGTTAATAACCAACAAGAAAGCCATCATCCATAACATTGGTTTCATTGTTCTTAAGGCATATTTAATATTTAATTTTGATAAATACAAACTCAATAAAATAAAAATACCTATAATCACATATCCAAGGACTCCTGCAGGAATAAATATCGCAACCATTAAAAACAGCATGATCATGATCTTAGATCGAGGATCCATCTTATGAACCACAGAATCTAATGGCATATATTGTCCTAACGCAACATTATTCATGTTTCTTCACCTGCTTTTCTATTGAATCCACAAGTGAATTCATATCCATAATATCTGGATCCATCTCAAATCCATTTTCTTCTAATTGCATCTTTAAACGCACAATACTAGGTGGATTGATACCAATCTCTTGTAGATATTCAGGATGCTTAAAAAATTCCTTCACATCCGCTTCCTGCGTTACTTCACCATGACTTAACACAATTACATGATCACAATAATTCATGACATGCTCCATATCGTGAGTTACTAAAAGAACGGTTTTGCCTTCCTTTTTATTTAAGTTCATAAACAAAGTCATCATTTCTTGAGCACCTTGAGGATCAAGACCTGCAGTTGGCTCATCTAAAACTAAAACTTTTGGATTCAATACTAAAATACCGGCAATCGCAACACGACGTTTTTGTCCTCCACTCAAATCAAAAGGAGAACGATCCAAATAACTTTCATCCAAACCTACAACAGGCAAGACTTTCTTTACTAGTTGGGAAGCATCTTCTTCACTTGTTCCAAAGTTTTTTGGCCCAAACGCAATATCCTTACCAATCGTTTCTTCAAACAATTGATATTCAGGAAACTGGAATACAAGTCCAACTTCTTTTCTCAATTGCTTCACATCTTTGATTTTCAACAAAGGCTGAATATGGAAACCACAAATATCCAAAGTACCTGCTGTTGGAATCAACAAACCATTTAAATGTTGAACCAAAGTTGATTTACCAGAACCCGTCTGCCCAATAATAGCTGTAACTTTCCCTTCTGGAATTGAAAGATCAATACCTTTTAATGCGGCATGCGAAAAAGGGGTATTTTCATTATATGTGTGATCTAACTTCTTTATTTCAATCGACATAATTTTTCTACCACCTCATCTAAACGACATACATTTTCCTTAAAAATCCCACGCTTCTTTAATTCTTTAGAAATCTTTAACGCAAAAGGAATATCCAACTGCATTTTAGCTAGCTTATCTTCCTGTCTAAAAATATCCATTGGTGTTCCCTGCATCGCAATTTCACCATTTTCTAATACTATGACATTTTCAGATTGAGCAACCTCTTCCATATCATGTGTAATTGATAAAATAGTGATATTTTTTTCCTCATGTAACTTGCGAATCTGCGCATTAATACTTGCCTTACCTTGAGGATCCAACATACTTGTCGATTCATCAAAAATAATAATGTCCGGTTCAATTGCTAAGATACCCGCAATCGCTACACGCTGTTTTTGTCCACCAGATAATTTAGTCGGCTCTGCACTTAAAAAATCCGTCATTCCAACACGACTTGCGACATCTTCAATAATCCCCTGCATCTTTTCTTGTTCTACACAATGATTTTCTAAACCAAAGGCAATATCATCTGCCACTGTAGAACCAATAAATTGATTATCTGGATTTTGGAATACTATTCCAACATGACTTCTCAATTCATATACACTTTCTTCATTTAGTTCCTGACCTAAAATTTGAATTTTTCCCTTTTTCGCTTCCAATAAACCAATGATTAGTTTTGCCATTGTACTCTTACCAGAACCATTATGTCCAATAATCGTTGTATAACTTCCTTTTGGGATTGAAAAAGAAACATCTTTTAATATATCATTTTTCCCATCATAGGAAAAAGTTAAATGTGAAACTTCAATTGCTTCCATCACATATCCTCCACCATAAACGGAACTATTATACCATATTAAAATGGCTTGAGCACCCTCAAGCCACTATTTATTAAAATGAAATCCTTTATATTCAGCACTCGTGTTTGTACATGCATTTACAAGTGTGTCTGACAAAATTTTTAAATCACTTTCATTTACACCCTCATGATAAATTACATCCACAAGTTTGTCTTCATCATCATACGAAGAAGTTAATCCATTTTCAGCAATTTCTGTTTGAAATTGTTTAGCCGCCTCCTTAGAATCAAAGCTATATGTAAGTGTGACCGGAAGAATTTCTTCTTCAGCCTCTTTAAATCCCATAATATCCGATTCCATATTTTTTAATGGACTTACACTAGGTTGAATCTCTTTTTCAATAGGTTCATCAATATCTGGGCATAAGAATTCATCTAACTCTTCCTGTCTTTGTTTATCACGACGTACTTTGCCAGCAACTGCACATGCGCCAACTGTAATAGTTGCAGCACCTACTAAAAATTTAAAAAGATTCATAATTATTTCCTCCTTGTAATGGCAACTCCGTCTCCATAATCATAAAATGCTGTTTCATAATCGGAAAGTTCTGCCAAATACGTATGATAATCATGGATCTTGCGAACTAATTGGCGTGTATTGCGATTACGCGATAATTCTGGATGTTCTACAAGCCCATGAAAATTCATATTATCTGATACAATTATACCATTCTCATTCAAATGGATACAGTATTTCTCAAAAAAACGTCGATATTGTGCTTTAGCTGCATCAATAAAAATACAGTCAAACATACCATCTACATCTACTTCAAGAGCATCCCCTTCAATCAATGTGATTTGGTCAGATAATCCACTTTCCCCAATATTCTTTTTTGCCTGAACGATCATGTCAGGATTTCTTTCAATTGTGACAACTTTCATTCTAGGATCTAACTTAGCTACTTCAATAGATGTACGCGCAATTGCAGTTCCTAACTCCAAAAATGACAGGCATTGATTTTCTTGAAGTTTTTCTAACAAGAACTTTAACCCACCATCCATCATAATAGGCACTTGATGTTCTTTTGCGTATTGTTCTAAATCACTCATTTTAATTCTCCTTAAAAGAAAAGTGAAGTAGTAACTACTACTTCACGAATTGTACAATTGCCATTGGAGCTGCATCTCCACGACGGATACGTGTTTTTA
>NZ_JANFYN010000005.1 GCF_024460475.1 Holdemanella sp. MSK.7.32
TAATCAAATATCGAGTGTTGCACCATTTTTTACTATTCAGCCTCTAAAGTCAGGTTTTATATCACGCAAAAAAATTGTCAAGAAAAAGAAAAAAAGCACCGAAGTGCTTTCTCTCATCGAAAGGATCGATAAAGTAATTTCTTATGTGTTTTAAGGAAGGATATATACACACAAGATGGATATTGAGTCGAAAGGTGAGCCATACTTTCTTTCTCTTACCACCCTTATAATACGCCTAATCGCAAAACTTGTAAACCCTTCCAGTTACTTTTCGTAAATTAAATCAAAATTTATCATTTCCTTATGATCATTTGTACCCAAATTATAGTTTCGATCTTTAATTAAATTTAATAAATCATCATCTAAATCAGGATTCTCACATGCCGCTAAGAATAAGCGAATTGCCTCCATCGCAAGAAGCTGGGCTTTATCGTATAAGTCGAAGAAACTTTCTGTTGAAACCAACGTATCATCACTTGGATGTACCCAACGAGTATGTAATAAATTCATCACATCATATGGATCATCTGGCTCATTCGGTACGATATATCCAGACAATGAATTGTAGGCTTTGGTGAAAGTCTCTAATGTTTGAAGTGCCTTTAGCTTATCTCCAGAAGCATCATAGAATAAGGATTCAATAAAGTGCCAATCCTTCAAGCTTTCCATGATTTGATGAGGCTTGATTTCAAAACCTAGAATCTGACGGATTGCAGGCACATAGATACGTGCAATGGCACGAGCTTCTTCTTTCGATGCATCACTGATTTCATAGAATTTAAAATCTTCAATCGTACATTCTTTTTTCACTTTCAACATGATCGCATCCATCAACGATTCAAAACGATGGTGATACCACGCACTCTTGCCTTTGCAAGTTCCCGTGCGATAAAACACATATGGATGGCTTGTCGCATCTAATGCCCAGTGACATAAATGCCCACAAACATAAGTGATCATATCTTTTTTTATTTCTTCATCCGCTTCATTGCGAATGGAAATCAAAGCTTTTTGATAAAATTCATTCACATGACCCGCATGAAACATATTTCCTGAAACACGTAAATCACTCTTTTTAAAGAAATCTTTTGGATTCATACCATGAAAGAATAAAAAGTCAGGTCCATTCGAACCAATTTCCAATAAGTGAAGTCTAGGTTCAAATAAATCATGCGTATTTTCATCCACCTTATCAAAGATTTCCTGTGCAAATAAAGTATGAGTAATAATATTAGGCATCTTTTTCTACCTCCTTGATCAAGCCATGATATACAACATATTCTGCATAAGTATCCATCTGACAATATGTTGAAATGGCTTCTTTTACTTCTTTTTTCTCTTTTTCGTCCTTCTCATCATATGTACGATACGCAAATACAGCATTTAAACCATTTTGAATATCCAAATCATGATAAGAAACATCTTTTGAGAATACAGGCAATATACTCTTCAATGAATAATGACCACGCATTTTTGAATTGTAGTAGAGTCCTGCCTCAAATGGTTTTGATAAATCCACCATTCTTGAACAAATCGACTCTAATTCTTCCCTATATTCTTCAAATTGACTCGCTAATTGTTTCAATCTCAGCTTTTCAGCTCCCTCCATATTATAAACAAGAATCGTTCCCGTTTTAGGAAGGTCTTTGATCAATTGTTCAACAAAATGACGACGGCAATCTTTGGATTCAAAGAAGTTATAATGGGTTAAATTTCCATCCGAAGTTTCTACATGAAGACTATATTGAAAACACAGTACGTCAAAAGGCTTCATATTCTTATAGGGTGGTATGGCAAAGGTATCCCATTCAAAATCCAAATACGAAATTGGATATTTGATTTGTTTCATCCACACCTGTAAAGCGGCACGATCCATAAATGGTTTTTGCGTTTTACTAGCCATATATTGCGCATATTGAAGACGGAATCCTTCAATTTGATTCAATGGCAACTCATGAATATGACGAATACCACGTTCATACGCATCCAGCTTATGTTGATTGGTTGTAAAGAATAAAATCGAGTCGTCTGGTTCATTAGATTCATCAAAACATACAGAATAGTAGTTGCACCTTCTTAAAGCTGTACATTGTTTTGTGCGTACTGGCATAACACTTGGTCGATTTAAAATTTCTTTTGTTCTTTCAATCCAACCATCCAAATCCACATCCACTTCATCCATACATTCGGCAATTGTTTTAGACAAATGGTTGCGCTTATTGAATAGCTTATCGCTGATACATAAGAGTTCATTTAAATCCAACGCATCCTGACGAACATATTCTTTGTTTAAATAGACAATGCGATTTTCAACCACACGAACATCACAATGTGCCAAAATAATTTGATTGACCTTCATGACCAACGCTTCATTTTCTTTGGGATATGCACTCAAATGTGGGTACACGGCCATATATCCATTCTCTAATTTTTTAAGATACGGAATCTTTGTACGACACTCCTTATATTCAAAGCGTGCAAAGCATACAACTTCGTTTTCTTCTAATAATTTTAAAGATTGTTCGTTTGAATCCATGGAATGACCTAAGCCACATTCATTCGCATTTAAATAATTTCGCCATAGATCGGAAAATGGACAATCCATTTTATAAAAACTTTCCTGGTGAAGTGAATTGTGGGCGCTGTTCCAACAAAAACAGTCACATTTCATTTCACGCATTAAATCTGATACATGTAACATAAAAAATTCACCATATCTATTGTACTTCAATTTTTAATTCTTTTCATCCCTATACGCATTTAATATTTTTTGAACACGAGACAAATAAGCAATTTTTACATCTTCAGGATTTAAAATCTCCATTTGATCACTCATAGAAAACAAGGACTGATACAAGTTTGACATGTCGTCTGTATAGAATTCAAAGTCTGTGTACGCTTCTTGTTTATTAATGGCTTGTAGTTTATTGCCCCAATATTTTTCTTTAAATAAGCGAAGCCCATTATTTTCATGGTAGACTCTCACTTTCACAAGTTTTAAATCTAAAGGAATCAAAGAATGTTCTCCGATGTAGTTGCTTAAATGAAAGTGATTGTCACGAATAAAGTGTCTCGATGAAATTTCACATGAAAACATACGTTGCGAACTAAAACGGTACATGCGATAGTCTTTTCTTAATAAAGAAAAACCAATTAAATAATACGACTTATGGTAGTGAATGATTTCATAGGGTTCAACCTCAAATTGTTTAGGGGCTTCATCCTGTAAAGACTGGTACGACAAAAGAACGCAAAGACCATGGTTCATGGCTTGTTGCGTCTTATCAATCATGTGGGAGATCTTTTCGTCTAATTCCATAGAATTGGACATATAGTGTAAGGAATCGTTGGATGAAATCTTGCTTGTCGAAATAATCTTATCCATCGCATCACAATATAGCGGAAGGGGTTTAAAGTCTTTTTGTGTACGCATAAACTTATAGGATTGCACCAAAGCATCCTTTTGTTCGTCACTAAAAATAGTGACAGGAAGATCGTATTCATCATTTAAGATGTATCCTCCATAACGTCCCTTTACTTCTTCTACATTATATCCAGCTAGTACAAGCTCTTTTTTAAATTCACGAATGTTACGTGGATTAACTTCAAGTTCTGTCGCAAGCTGTGTTGTGTTCATTTTCCCTCTTGCCTTTAATAGTTGTAACATGCGAATGCATAGATTTGTTCGATTCATTTTTTTATCTCCTTTTAGTGCGTGCTGCAAAATCTTTGGGGATAGTAGCCAAAGCCTTTTTTTGGTTCAAAATGTTTAGGAACAATACCACGAAATACCAGTGGACGTATCATTTGACCAATCCCTCTTTCAAGCGCAAAGCCTAAAGCTTCTTGTTTCTGAATGGCTCCGGCATCAATTAAAATATTTACAATTTCTTCATTTCCAATGCTGATGGCATGCATCAAGATAGGATATCCATTAAATACCCAACTTGGACTTGCTCCAAGTTCTAGGCAGTTTTCTACTCCTTGTACATCTTCTTTCCATACAGCATCTAATAAATCCATAGCTAATCTTTTTTCTGCGTTCATATTGTACCCTTCTTTCTATACTCAAAGGATACATCTTATATAGACATCATTTATGTCAAATTAATCGGATACTTCTTTCACTTTTTGAAGTCTAGTTAACACATCTTCGCTTACCAGCTGATAGATGCACGAACAAATTGGAATAAAAATGATGATTCCAATAATACCTGCTACATTGGCTCCAATGGTGATGGCCACAATGATATACATAGGTGGAAAGCCTACAGACTTACCAACTACGTGCGGATAGATAAAGTTTCCTTCAACTTGTTGAATACAGATAAACATAATAATGAATGTAAATCCTTGTACAGGAGATGTTATCGCAATAAAGAAAGTACATAATAGAGCGGCAACCAAGGCGCCAAACATTGGCACAAGAGCTCCAATACCTACGACTAGACCTATTAAAAATGCATATGGAATCTTCATGATCAAAGATCCTGCAGTAACTAAACTGGCTAAAATCAAGCATTCCAAACAAGTTCCGCCTACATAACTTGTAAAAATACGAATGATCAGCTTTAATACGTGGCGTGTTTTTTCATAATCCTTTTCTGGAAGATAGGCCTTTAATAAAGATTTTGTTTCACGAACCACTTGTTTTTTATTAAACAACAATAGAAACGAGAATACGATTGCGATAAAGGCTTGCGCAAACCAAGAAAATGTAGTGGATAAAATCATAAAAATGGATCCAAATATATCATTGGCTCCTCCAGAAACAAGCCAGGAACTGATTTTTTTACTCACATTATCAATCGCAAATGTACTAAAGGCATTGATATCTAAGTGTTGTAAAAAGTTGTGCACTACATCTACATGTTTTGTGATATCTAAAAGCCATATGTAGAATTCATAAATCATCTGTGGGAAGTTTGACATCAACAATTGAATCGAAAATAGAATCTTAGGTATGACAATACCGACAAAGGCGGCAAATACGGCAAGCACAATGAAGATGGCTAAAATGTTGGATAGGACTCTTTTAATTTTTGTATCTTTTATATCAAACCATTTAATTAAATAGCGCATGAGATTGTTCGATATAATGTTAAACACAAAGGCAAGCCCTGCACCAAATAAAAATGGCAGACACATGGCCCCAATCCATGCCAAAAAACCAATGATTTTTTCAAAATAATAGATAACCATACCAATTAATAAGGTAAAAATAATGAGTCTTTGGTACATTTTTTCTTTTTCATGTAGGTCCATCAAAACCACCTCAAATCGAATTTATTATACTATCTTTTACATTTAAAATCATTTTTTTAAATTTTTTATTTACATCTTTTTTTCATAGGTGTAAAATTCACGAGTTAAAAGAAAAAAGTAGAGGTGAAACAAATGAGTACAAAGTACATTTTCGTAACAGGAGGTGTTGTTTCTGGCCTGGGTAAAGGTATCAGTGCAGCCAGTCTTGGCCGCCTTTTAAAGTCCCGTGGCTACAAGGTAACAAGTCAAAAGCTCGATCCCTATATCAATGTGGATCCCGGAACAATGTCTCCTTTTCAACATGGTGAAGTATATGTCACAGATGATGGATTAGAAGCCGACCTGGATCTAGGTCATTATGAGCGTTTTATTGATGAAAACCTCCATACGTATTCCAACCTTACCACTGGACGTGTCTATTGGAATGTCATTAATAAAGAGCGTGATGGAAAATATCTTGGTGAAACCGTTCAAGTTATTCCTCATATTACCAATGAAATCAAGAGTTTCGTAATTCGTGCAGGAGAACATGCGGCTGCCGATGTCGTAATTACCGAGATTGGTGGTACGACTGGCGATATTGAAAGCTTGCCATTTCTAGAATCTATTCGTCAGGTTGCCTTAGAGGTTGGTCGTAAAAACTGTCTGTTCATCCATGTCACTTACATCCCTTATATTTCGGGTTCACAGGAATATAAATCAAAACCAACTCAACATTCCGTAAAAGAATTACAATCTTATGGCATCAATCCAGATATCATTGTAGCGCGTTGTGATGAAACGATTCCTCAGTCTGTATTAGACAAAATTTCATTATTCTGTAATGTTGAAAAACGTTGTGTCATCCAAAACAAGACACTTCCTTCTCTATATGAAGTACCATTTATGTTAGAAGAACAAAATCTTGCAGATATTGTCTGTGAAAAGACAGGCCTTGAAATACGTAAGCCAGATTTAAGTGAATGGCAACAAGTTGTCGATAACATTAAAGCAAGCACCAAACCTGTAAATATTGCCTTAGTTGGTAAATACGTTGCCTTACACGATGCCTATTTATCTGTCAGTGAAGCCTTGTATCATGGTGGTTTTGAAAATCATGCCAAAGTCAATATTCAATGGATTGATTCGGAAGGCTTAGAAAATGCCAACTTAGATGAAGTCTTTAAAGATACAGATGGAATCATCTTGCCAGGTGGTTTTGGCGATCGTGGTATTGAAGGTATGATCAGTGTAGCCACTTACGCAAGACAAAAACAAATTCCTTATTTAGGTATCTGTTTAGGTATGCAGATTGCAGCCATTGCCTTTGCCCGCAGTGCATTAGGTTTAAAGGATGCCAACTCTTTTGAATTTGATCCACAAAGTAAACATACAATCATTGATTTCATGGAAGATCAAAGTAATGATATTCGTAAAGGCGGAACCATGCGTTTAGGATCTTATCCATGTTCATTAAGAGCTGATACAAATATTTGGTCTTGCTACAAAAAAGATATGATTGATGAAAGACATCGTCATCGTTATGAATTCAACAATGAATATCGTTCTGAATTTGAACGTAACGATATGATGATTGTCGGAACAAGTCCGGATAAACAATTGGTTGAAGCTATTGAGTATAAGAATCACCCATTCTACATTGGTGTACAATATCATCCTGAATTTAAATCTAGGCCAAACCGTCCACACCCATTATTTGTGGGTTTAGTTAAGGCCAGTCTAGAAAACAGAGAAAGTCACAAATAGTGACTTTTCTTTTTTATATATACTTTTTAATTTTATGGACAAACATATTTAATACGGAAACCAAAAACTTTTTATCCATTGAACTAGAAAGACAAAGTATCATAGCTTTAATCTGTTTTTCTGCAGCATCCACTCTATTTGTTTAAAACTCAGTGTTAGCCTCTTTGCAGTCTTCGCAAAAACATACTTAAAGGCAAAATCATTTAATAAATTGGCGTATCTCATACGCACCTCTTTTCTAGTAGGAGTTTTCCTACATACTTATATACGAAAAAAATTAGAGTTTTTTTGAAAAAAAGAAAATTTTCTCAAAACATTTGTGAAAATAATGATATTATATACGCGACAGGAGGATACTAGAAAAATGAAAATTGTCGATGAATATTTTGGATGTGACGTATTCAGTACATCTGCTATGCAAAGATACTTGCCTCATGCCGTCTACAAACAAATGATGGATGTGATGGAAAAAGGAAAGGAACTTCCTAAAGAAATCGCAGATGTCGTCGCAAACGCCATGAAAGACTGGGCTATGGATAAGGGTGCAACTCACTATACGCACTGGTTCCAACCAATGACAGGTATTACGGCTGAAAAGCATGATGCGTTTATCAATCCAACAGGGCCAACATCTGTTATTTCAGATTTTAGAGGAAAAGAATTAATCAAAGGTGAACCTGATGCCTCAAGTTTTCCAAGTGGAGGATTGCGTGCCACATTCGAAGCCAGAGGATATACCGCATGGGATCCAACTTCTCTAGCTTTTGTCAAAGAAAAGACTTTATATATTCCAACTTTATTCTGTTCTTACGATGGTAGTGCTTTGGATAAGAAAACACCGTTATTAAGAAGTAATGATACCTTAAACAAAGCTGCTGTTCGTTTATTGAACATTATGGGTTACAACATTCATAAAATCAAAACAACGGTTGGTCCAGAACAAGAATATTTCTTGATTGATGAAGAAATGTTCAAAGAACGTCTAGACTTATTAGTAACAGGAAGAACATTATTTGGTGCGGCTCCCGTAAAAGGCCAAGAATTAGATGATCACTACTTTGGTAGTTTGTCTGAACGAGTAAAAGCTTATATGGAAGAAGTCGATGAAGAACTTTGGAAATTAGGTGTTTATGCCAAGACCGAACACAAAGAAGTAGCTCCATGTCAGTTTGAATTGGCGCCTGTATTTACATCAACAAATATTGCGAATGACCAAAACCAATTGACTATGGAAGTTCTACAAAAAGTAGCTTCTCATCATGGATTGGTATGCTTACTACATGAAAAACCATTTGATGGTGTCAATGGTAGTGGTAAACACAACAACTGGTCTTTCTGTACAGAAGAAGGAGAAAACATTTTAGAACCTGGTGATTCTCCAAAAGACAATATTCGTTTCTTAACCGTTCTAGCTGCCATCATCAAAGGTGTAGACGAATACCAGGATTTATTAAGAATCTCTGTTGCCAGTGCAGGAAATGACCACCGTTTAGGTGCAGATGAAGCTCCACCCGCTATTATCTCTATCTATTTAGGTGAAGAATTAACAGCCATTCTTGAAGCCATTGAAGCTGGAAATGAATATGTAGATACAATCGATCGTAAATTGGAACTTGGTGTTTCTACCCTTCCTCCAATCGCAAAAGATTCTACAGACCGTAACCGTACTTCTCCATTCGCATTTACAGGTAATAAATTCGAATTCAGAATGCTTGGATCCAACTTAAACATTTCTTGTCCAAACACTATTTTAAATACAATCGTAGCCGAAGAATTAACACAGTTTGCGGATGAATTGGAATGTGTTAAACAAGAAGATATGACAAAAGCCTTAATCGCGTTGATTCAAAAGACATTAAAGAATCATAAGCGTATCATTTTCTCTGGAAATGGATATTCCGATGAATGGAAAAAGGAAGCACAAAAACGTGGTTTATTAGAGCTTAAGACAACAGCGGATGCACTTCCTCACTATACAGATCCAAAGAACCTACAATTATTTGAAAAACACAATGTATATTCAGCTAGTGAATTGCATGCTCGTGAAAGTATCCTACTCACAAACTACTACCAAGTGGTTCAAATTGAAGCTAAGACAATGGCTTATATGTTAAGAAAACAAATCTTACCTGCTATCTTTAGTTATGAAGCTAAATTGGCTCAAATCATTCAAACAAAGAAATCAAGTGGAATTGATGCTCCATTAGAAGTTAAAATCTTAAAAAACATCAATACGCCTTTAGAATTAGTATCCAATCACTTAGATACATTAGAAGTTTTGATCAACAAAGAAACCACAACAGAAAAACAAGCGGCTCGTTTTGCGGCCGATGAATTACTTCCATTGATGGAAACGATTCGCCAATTGACGGATGTGATTGAAACCAATGTTTCTAAAGAAGACTGGCCTTTACCAGACTATAACGACATTTTATTTAAATCTATGTTGTAGGGAATCCAAGGATTCCCTCTTTTTTACATTTATTTTCTGAAACCACTTGCATATTTCTCTTTCAAGGTTCATAATCACTTAAAAAGGAGTTTTATTATGAGTAAATTAGTCGTACACGCAAAAATAATGATTGATGGTGTGAGTGATACACCAAAGAAAGATCAATTGATTTCAATTGAAGATGGAAAAATTGTTTCCATTGAAGAATATCATGAAACAAATGAAGAAGTCATTCATGCCAACGTCGTTACCCCTGGCTTTTTTAACTGCCACGTTCACATTATGGAACCGGTCGGCTTTGGGACCGATAAAAAATTTAGTTTGATGGAAAAAGCATTCTATACGCAAAAACACTGTGAAGACTATCTGTATTCAGGAGTTACTTTTATCCGTGTTTTAGGTACTGCCAACGATTATGATATGCAGATTCGTGACTGTATCGATTCTGGACTCATTCAAGGACCACATATGTTGTGTGCTGGAAGATGCATCTGTATGACAGGCGGTCATGGTTGGCAAGATGGAATCGAAGCCGATGGCAAGGATGAATGTCGAAAAGCAGCTCGTACCCTTCTTAAAGAAGGTGTCGATATAATTAAAATCATGGCTACAGGTGGAGTTATGACCAAAGGGGTTGAGCCAGGAAGTGCTCAATTAACACAAGAAGAAATGGCTGTCATTATTGAAGAAGCCCATAAAGCTGGAAGAAAAACAGCTACCCATGCCCAAGGAACACAAGGCATCAAAAATGCTCTATATGCCGGTATTGATTCAATCGAACACGGAATCTTCTTAGATCAAGAATGCTTGGATTTTATGAAAGAACACGGTACTTATTTAGTTCCTACTTTAGTTGCTCCTCAATGTATTGTAGAAAATGGTATTGAAGCAGGTATTGCTGACTACATGGTCAAAAAAGCCATTTATGTAAAGGATGCACACGTCAAAAGTTTTAAAGCGGCCTATGCCCAAGGATTAAAGATTGCCCTAGGTACAGATGGTGGTACCCCATTCAACTACCACAACAACACTGCCTATGAAATGGAATTAATGGAAAAATACGGTGTAGATCGTATGGACATTTTAAAAATTGCGACTCACAATTCAGCCGATTGTTTAGGTGTTTTAGATGAATATGGAACTTTAGAAGTCGGTAAACATGCCGATCTAGTTTGTCTTGCAGAAAATCCATTGGATGATATTTCAAATGTTCGTAAAATTGATAAAGTCATCAAGGATGGAGTGATTGTTAAGTGACAAAACTCTATATTCATGCCCAAACATTAATTGATGGCATAAGTGATGCTCCAAAAAAAGATCAGTTAATCATTATTGAAGATGACAAAATTATTCAAATTGAAGAGTATCATGAAATAAATGAAGATGTCATTCATGAAAATGTGGTTACTCCAGGATTCTTTAATTGTCACGTCCATATTATGTATCCAGTTGGTTTTGGCGCAAATAAAGAATTTACCTTGATGGAAAAAGCTTTCTATGCCCAAAAACACTGCAAAGAATATCTAGAATCCGGCGTTACTTTTATTCGTGTTGTGGGTACGGAAGAAAACTATGACCTTCAAATTAAAGAAGCTATTGAAAATCATGTGATTGAAGGACCTCATATGTATTGTGCCGGTAAAGTCATTTGCATGACAGGTGGTCATGGATGGCAAGAAGGCATTGAAGCCGATGGAAAAGATGCATGTTTAAAAGCCGTTCGTACTCAGCTAAGAAGCGGCGTAGACTTAATTAAAATAATGGCGACAGGCGGTGTTATGACCAAAGGGGTTGAGCCTGGCAATGCTCAGTTTACTGTAGATGAAATGAAGGTCATGATTGAAGAAGCCCATAAAGCAGGAAGAAAAACGGCTACGCATGCCCAAGGCTTGCAGGGTATTAAAAACGCCTTATATGCAGGTATTGACTCTATAGAACATGGTTGTTTTTTAGATGATGAATGTCTTGAACGTATGAAAGAACAAAGCACATTCTTAGTTCCTACCCTTTGTGCTCCCCAATGCATTATCGATAAGGGTGTAGAAAATGGTGTAGCCCAATATATGGTGGATAAGACATTAAAAGTCAAGGATGCCCATGTTGAAAGTGTTAAGAAAGCTTATGAAAAAGGGATTCCGATTGCATTAGGTACAGATGCAGGAACGCCATTTAATTACCATTCAAATACAGCTTATGAAATGGAACTTTTGGCTCGACTTGATATTTCAAACATGGATATCTTAAAGATGGCCACGATCAATTCCGCCAGATGTGTTGGAGTTGAAAAGGACTATGGTTCGATTGAAGTTGGTAAACAGGCGGATTTAGTTTGTCTAAATGAAAATCCATTAGAAAACATTTCAAACGTAAGAAAAATTAATAGAGTCATTCAATCAGGTAAGATTGTGGTAAACAACAATTAAAACTATTAGAAAAAGGTAGAAATCAAGTTTTAAGATTTCTACCTTTTCATTTTGACGGATAACGCTGCAGTGTCATGCCTGTTAAATATGGCATCGGCATTTTATATATAGCTTTTTCGAATAATTCTTTTGTTTTCGGATCGAATTGTTCTAATTTTGGAAAAAACGGAATCAAACGTTCGGTCATACGACATGATTCAATACATTCAAGAATGCGTTGCATTTTTAGAAAATCAAATGCATCTTCACTCTTTTTAAAATGATCAAATAACGCATGAACATCTGGATCCGTATCATCATACCCATTATAGAAAATAGACATATAGCTTTCTGGTTTTAAAAACACAGGAGCCATCAATTCGTAATCTAGACGCGTATTTGCGATCACATCCATATATGGAATTGAATCATAATATAATATAGCTTCTCCATAAGTATCATCTGGCATCAAATAATCAAATGTATAGTATGTCCAGAAATTAAACAATGGATTGGTTTCCAAATTTCTAAGATCCAAGCCATACTTTTGTGCTTGCCTTTGAACAACCATGGGATCAATAACTCCACAACTGCGAATAAATCCAATTAAACAAAGTAAAGGTTCATCTTGTTTTTCTTTTTGATCAAAATCCACAAATTTTAAAGCTTCTATAACACTTTCCTTCAGCTCATCTGGAATTTCATTTTCAAATAATAAATATTTTCGATAAAGCGCCACTTTTTCAAATGGCATACTATGAACATCCACTTCTTTATAATTGTTTTCAACAATTCGTTTTAAAAGTTTTAGTTCTTTTACTGTACAAACATCTACAATATTTTCTGGTGTATATTGTTGAATAATTAGCTCAACAATTTGTTTACGAGTAATTTTTTCATAAAACACATCATCCGGAAAACAAATCCGAAAAAAATGATTGTACACAGATTCTTTTGGATAATGATTGATTTCTTGTATTAATGAGCTCATAATACTCCTTTTAATTCATATTTTTTGGCAACAACGAATAAATCTTTTGTCCGTAACTATAATCTTCAAATGCCTTTGAAACGAGTTCCTGGCTAAGCTGCATATCGGCCGTTGAAATAAAACCATCATAGATGATCATCCCATTAAATGGCATAATAGCGGTTTGAATCAACATAGGCGTTTTTTCTGCCGGAATAAATTTATCTAAGTTTTCATTTAAACCCTTGACCATATAGTTGATTCCTTCATCATTTAATACCGTATAGTTCTTTTCATAGACAGCCAATAAAAAGTTTTTGCGCATGCCATATTTAAAATCTTTTATAATATTCAAATTACGATATGTTAGATTTAAAGGATTCTTTTGAACATAGTCATCAATAAAACGATCTTTTTCTTTCCAGAACACCTCAATGAGATTGACCAATTCATCGGGTTCAATATAATTATTGGGATCAATTTTCTTATTTGGGATAATTTGTTCCAAAGCATTCACATAATCTAAGACGCTAAAGTATAACTTATAGAATAGGCGTGTATCTTTTTGATCTAAATAAGCATACGTTTGTTTCTCATTTAGAGCACGAAGCTTATCATTAAAAGATACATGCTCATGTGCTTCTTTATAGCCTTTCATACTAAGCCCATAATAATTTGGTAATGAAATTTGTACAACAGCTTTGCGATAGCGCTTTGTCAAAGAATCGGAGAATCCATTAAAGAATGGAATTAAATCGATCTTTTCTTCATTCACAGTACCACGAAGCAAATTGTTGAACAATTCATCTTTAAACTTTGTGATGTCCTGCACTTCTTTTTTAACAGCCGTAAAGAATTTTTTAATATCTGGATTTGTCGCATCAAAACCATGATAAAAAATAGAAATGTAGCTGTCTCGATCTAAGAATTTTGGTTCGAATCTTTCGCGTTCAACACGACAATTGCGAATGTTATACAATAGATCTTTATAATCCCAATATACATATTCATTGGCTAAACTATGATCAATTAATTCATAATCTTCTTTTAAATACGCCCAGAAATTGAAGAGTTCCCCCTCAATAATGGCTTTATAATCGTATGCACAAGCACTACATACGGCTTGAATCAAAGATGGTTCAATGATGCCAAAAGCACGTATAATTCCAAGAATGACCAGGCTTGGTTCATCTTTTTCTGCCTTATAATCTAAATCAATATCTTTAACAGCTAATTTGACATTCTTTTTGAATTCTTCAGGTAATTCTTTATCAAAATATAAAAACTTAGAGCTTAATGCATGTTTTTCAAAACGATAACGATCGTCTTCTAAGTCTTGGTTGCGTAATAATCTTCTTAATGCCTTTAATTCCCATGTTGTGCAAATAGAAACTAAATACTCAGGGGTATAAGTTTCAATCATGCGTTCTAACATTTCTTTTCTTGTCATGGAATCATAGTCCCAATAATCGTTTTGACATGTTCTTTTATAACAATCAAAAACCTTTTCTTTACTATAACGATTTGCGTTTTCCAATAATCGCACCAAAAAAACTCCTCCTTTATATATCTTCAAAGGGATTCATCGCACCCTTTTTTCAATCCAATGAGAAGCCAAAACGAATGCTTTGGCAATATTTTTATTTCTCCTTAAGATTGTTATAATTATTATAGTATGATATCGAAAAAATTTGAACCTATGTGTTAGAATTATACCTAAGAGGAAGAAGTATGCGAATCATAGAATTTCTTAAACGATTATTTCATCGTGAAAAACCAATTGAAATCAAACAAAAGAAATATTTAAATCCACCAAAAAAGATGAAACAAAAGAAGGATTTAAATCCGCCAAAAAAGATGAAACAAACGTATGTCGCAAAATCTACCAATTATTTGGATGAACAATACGAATTATTTCAAACCATTCAGCCTGGATATCTTGTCTTTTGTCGTATGCCCGTTTGCGAAGACAATTTAGTGGATATCAATCACCCCCATCGTATTCGACCCTATTTGATCATCAAAAAAGATAAAGACTATTTATATGGGTATGCCGGAAGCACAAAGAAAAAGAATCCAAAGATTCAATATACTTTAAAAGATGGACATAAAGATAAGGAAACTGGTGCTTTTAGCGATTCCTATCTATATTTAAACAATGTGTATCGAATTCCCATCCAGAATATCAAAGGAATTTTAAAACAAGTCTCAAGCAAAGATTTGATTCAAATCCAAAGAAAGATTCAATTATTGAAAAATAGTGATGTACATCATATTGATTTATTTGAAAACATTGAATTTACATTTGAAATAGGAGATATAGTGGAATATAATACTTCCCTTTACTTTTTATCAAAAATTCAAGGCGATAAAATATATGGATATGTGTGTTCAAATACAAATGGTGATATCGAATTAAAAGGTTTAAATCTATTCATCAATACAGATATAGAAAGAAAAATCGAGCCGAATCCACATAGTTTAAAATATATTTTTAACACGAATGTGAATCGTTATGTGAATAAACAGTTAAAGAAAGAAAACAAAGAAGTGTTGAAACTAAAAGAAGATGTTTACGTTTCTAGAAATGTACAATACTACAATTATTATCCACTAGGAACCATATTAAGGGATATCAACACAGATGAAGAAATTGTATATTTATTTAATTATCGCAAGCGCCCCTATTGTGCAAGGCTAGAAGAAATGTATAATGATAATTATTCAATTTGGCAATATTCTCCAAAATATTATTGTGTGGAGGATGAATTAACTGAAAATGGTATGAAAGAGATGTTGGAGGGTTTCTTAAGCAAGAAATCACGGAATAAAGAGATCAACAAACCTTTTATTCCAATTTTTGAAATCGAATATAAGAAAATAAAGAAGGTTTAGATAGTATGGCATTCACAATCGAAAGTGCAAAACAAGTTCTAGATGATTATTATGATTTGGTGCATCCCCAATACGAAGATGATATCCAATTTATAAATGCCCTAGAATTTTTAATTCAAGAAACAAACAATCCAGAATATATGGTGGAACTGGGTGGCTGGTATTATGGACAAAAACAGTTTGATCTTGCGGAAGACTATTATTTAATGGCCGCTAAATTAAACTATGTTGATGCCTATGAATGTTTAGGCTACATTTACTATTATGGACGCGTGGGACAACCCGATTATGAGAAGGCCTTTCACTACTATAAACTTGCGAGTGATCAAGGAAATATTGTGGCAGCCTATAAATTGGCGGATATGTATAAGAATGGCTATTATGTACAAAAAGATTATCCCAAGTATGTACAAATCATTAAGAGTTTATATCCTTTACTACAAGGAGCAACGAATACGTTTGATCCTGTTCCCGAAGTCTATTCTAGGCTTGCAAAGATCTATGTAGAAGAAGGCAACGAAGATCAAGCCATTCAATTATTATTGATTGCGAAGGAATTCCAGTCGCAAAGATTGATCTATTCGGACTTCTTTGGTGATCTAACAATCATTAAACATATCGTACTCGACTTATATTCTTTGATTCAATTTGATTCGGACTATATGGATCTATTTGACTTATATTATGTTCTACAAAAGCCTTGTAAACTCGCCTTAGAAATCAATGGAGAAGATTATATTATCGAAGCCAAATACGAGGATGATTTATTCTATATATCGATGGATGATAAAAACTATGAAGATGTCGATCAATTCTTTCAAAATGCCATGATCCATGATGAGCCATTATATAGTCAATATGTAAATGTGAACTATCTAGAAATGTTAGACTAAAAAAAGTGGTAATTACTCAAACAAAATGAGTTTTACCACTTTATTTTTTTTTGAGAGATTGAAGCAGTAATTATTTTAATATCTCATACATAATTAGTATGTTTTCACCTCTAACTTACATTTTATGTTAGTATAAGGTGAAATCCAACAAATTTAAAAGAGCTGTTACTTCAATTTAATCTTGAAGATAAATTTTTCTCCTTCAATCGTTTCATATTTCATTTTATAGTTATCTAATAGATTACGAACAATATATAAACCTAGACCATTTCCTTTAGGTTGGGTTGAATCTTGTTTGTTTTGAATAAAGAAATAGCCTTGTTCGATTCCAATTTGAATCATACCCTTTTCATGCGTATAATTGATCGCATTACTAATAAGATTAGACAAAATGATATTTAGAGCTGTCTTGCCAATATACATTGTTTCATCTTTTACATCATTTTGAATTCTTAATTCCTTTTGGTGAATCAATACATCATATTTTTCAAGTACACTAGACAAGATATCTTTGATTTGAACCACTTCTTCATCGTCTTTTAGATTTTCTATGGAATATACCGATAAAATTTGTTGGATATTCTTTGTTAAATGATCGACTAAATCAATACAGTCATCAATATAAACATCTCTATTTTTATATTTTCCCACATTGTATTTCATATTTTCTAAGATAATTTTAAGACTTGCCAAAGGCGTTTTTAATTCGTGGCTGGCCCCTTTAAAGAAATCGTATTTTATTTTCTCTAATCTTAGAATCTCTTTATTTTTAAATTCAAGATTGGAAATCGAATCAAGAAGTGTTTCATACAAATCATTGATTTGCGCCTTCAACTGCCCAATTTCATCACTCGAATCAATTTCTAGACGAGCCTTCTTTTCTAATGCCATCATTTGATCGGTTACACTTTTGATTTCAACTACATGATTTTTAATGGATTTGGCATACACCAAAGAGACAATGGCTGAAAAGCATAGGGATATAATTAAGGAGTAAGGAAGAAATTGTAGACTTAGATTTTTAGCTTGGCTTTGCATGTCAGCTGTTGAAACAAATTGAAGCCTAATTTCTACACCAGTATCCAGCTTTAATTGTCTTTCTTCAATAATCAAAGAGTTATTAGAACTCTTTAAGTCGACATTTAAATCTTTCTTGATTTCAACTTCATTCGATGTAGTATTCTTTTTAATAAACGCTTTGATTTCATTGGTGTTGGAATAGAAATCTAAAGCTTGTTCAATATAGTCTTCAGATTTGCCATTTAAGTTTTCCGTAATTTCATTGGCCTTAGTATAAATTTCTTCTTTTCTTACATCCAAATAGGTTCTAGGAAAAATCAAATATACAAAGAGATGGATAAACAAGACAATAATTGCGATGATGCTGAATGTTTGTATGCATATTTTAGGAAATATCTTTAATTTTTTCATGCTTTCTCCAATTTGTAGCCCACATTACGAATGGTGGTAATACAATCTAAACCTAGTTTCTTACGTAATTCTTTAATATATACATCAATAACACGATCATAAGGAATGTCTTCACTTTCCTTCCAAACATGATCTAGAATTTGTGCTCTAGATAATGCGATACCTGCATGATCTAAAAGGTATTTTAATATTTCTAGTTCTTTGGCATTGATATCAATCGTTTTACCATCTATTTTGGCCGTGTAGCTTTTGAAATTCACACAAACATTTTTATATTCAAAATATTAAGTTTATTTTGATATAATCGCTCTGCTTCCCTATACCCATTTAATTGGCCTTTTCTATATTGTCGTACTTTCTTTGATGAAATCATATCTAACAATGATATATTTTTAGGAAATGCTGTAAAACCTTCTAAATCATTTGGAGTGCATTGTTTAATTTTAACAACCCTCTTTATTTCATCCCTTTGAGTTTTTTGAGCTCTTTAACTATATTTCTTTAATTTTCTATTTTTTTCATATTCATCTTTTGTAGAAATTTAAAATTTTTTCATAACTTTCCGCAGCCAAATTATATCCTTCTTTTTTCCTTGAGCATATGGATCTGTTGTTAAAAGCATTTCAATATTCTCAAAAAATCTTTCAAATCTTTCTGCTTTATAGTCTAAATACAATCCTATTCCATCTTGACATAAATCAACTGCTTCTTCTGCAATTTCTTTACTTAAATCAACTATTTCACTACCAAATTTTTTTGCTGTATCTTTAGCATCTTCTGTATAAAAACTAATTGCTCCTGAATGATATGTAATTTCAGAATATACTTCAGTTTTTATATTTATGAGTAAATCACGTAATCCCATAGATTAGTTCTCCTTCTTTGTTAGATTAGCTTTACGAATACATTCAATTTTCCATTTTTAAATTATTTTGTAATGGACTCTTTTCTTTAACTATTTAATTATCGCATCTTTATTGGTTGTTTATTTACTAATTCTTTGCTTCATATAGTCTCTTAGATTTTTATCTGTACAATACACATAACAACCTTTCATGCCACGTGTCATTAATGTTCTATATGTATTTTTTATAATTTCATCCGCTCTATTTAAAGCTTCTTCTTTATTTTCTTTATATAATTTTTTTAAGCCCTTTATAGACTGATCTGTTGATGCTCTTTTTGTAAAGTCAGTAATAATCTTCCCGTTTTCATAACGCATATCATCACCAATAATCACACCAACATAATCAAACTCCAACCCTTGTGTAGTATGAATACATCCTGCTTCATGAACTGAATTTTCACTTATCGCAAAAGCTTGACCATTTTCCAAATTCCAACTAATACTAAAATCACCAATCTTAATATCATGATAAGTTGTATCTTTTCTGTATTTTGAAGGCCATTGCCAACAATAGCCAGCTAATAGTCTTGATTTATTATTTACCTTATTCTTTTCAATAACTAAATCCAAAACTTCTTGAGGATCATCTAATATTCTTATATCATAATCCATTCCTTCTAAATTAAAATTAGCGGTTTCTCTAATTTGTAAAACATCATCAATCCATGCTAAATAGCCATTAGAACCATTACATCTAAACTGTGATAACAACTTCATTTCATAAACTTCTGAATTTTCTTCATTGGCCCATTTCTTTATCTCATCAACAGAACCAATATCCTTCATGGTCACACGTTGACTTTCATCAATAAAGAATACTGAGCACAAAGACGAGTGAATTATCTCTTTAATCTGATTTTCACCTAAATTAGAAAACATACCTGATTTTTCATTTAATCTGTGTGCTTCATCTACCAACAACGTATTAATGGCATTATTTCCTACGTCAGTAAAAGAACCAGATCCTTTAAACATGTTATCTACACTACTTTTTCGAATGGTCCCCTTTAATTTTGATGCATATACCTGTCTAGGAGCACTATTTTTTGATACGTATTGTACAAATTGGTCTCTTTGAGTTAATTCAGACAATAACCGAATCGCAATAACACTCTTACCTGTACCAGGACCGCCTTCACAAATTATAGTTCGTTTCTTTTTATCTTTTTGGCATTGCTCAGTAAGCTGAATTACTTCTTCGTAAACAACTCTTTGTTCATCAATCATAATGAATTCAGGATTTCCCTTAATCATTGAAGCAATCGCATTCTGTAAACTTTTTGATGGCTTGATTTTTCCATGATCAATTAAATAAAGAATTTCTTTATTATCACCATACTTAACAGTTTTTTTTATAAACTCTCTTAAATCAAAAACTTGACCTCTAGTAAATGCAGGTGCTTCTGAAGTAAATTCTAAATACTGGTCATCATCTAAAGGATCGTTATCTTTTCTAACATAATTGTGAAGGTACGAGCATGGTGATAGTACAATATCATCCTTTTGAACCGAAGTATTATAGTCTGATATTAACTGTGCATATGACCAAGCCTGATATGAAGGATGAACCACATTTCTATTCGCATGACCTGTAAAAGTATTAACTAAAGCAGTATTATCAACCTTTTCAAGTTTTTGCCACTGCTTTAATTCAATAATAACCATACCTGGCTTATTCTGTTCGTCATACCCTGAAATCATAAAGTCAACACGCTTGGCAGTTTGAGGAATATTGTACTCAATCGCGACACCAGCATTTTCAGGAATAGTATCATCATTTAGTACTTTATACATATATTCCATTGAATTCATCCACGATTCAAATTCACTGTGAGGTGTATGCCTACCCATTTTTTCTAGTATTGTACTCTCAATCTCTTCTGCAATGGTATCCATCTCAACACTATTTAAAAAATCCTTTTTTAATCCTTCATAAACTAACATAAAAACAACCCTTTTCTGATACTTGAATAAATTATACACCCATTTAGTTACTATGTAATCTAACCAACTAAAAAGTAACAGATTATGTGTACTTTAATGCCTCATGATACTCTTCTACACTACTATAGTCACAAGGATCAACATTTTTATGTTCATTATTTGGATCAAATTTATTCTTCCAAGCCTTTCTTAAATTGATCTGATGCTTATACTGAATAAGATTATCATAATTCGATGCATCAATTTTAGAATACTTGCCTTCTGCATCACATTCTTTGATCCAATTCAGTCGATCATGAAGTTCAACCAAATAATCATCAATCGTAGTGAATTTATTAAACTTAAAACCATTGAATTGATGTTTGGGATCATATGTCTCTTGCCAATCTAGTACTAGTGCATTTCTGTAATCTTCTTCATGATCATAATCCGATACATCAACATTTGTTTTAAAGCTTGGATCATACTTATCTTGCCAACAAGACCTTAACGCATCTAAATACCCTTCTTCATACTCATAATCACTTGGATCTAGCTTATATGCATTATTCTTATCATACTTATTCATCCAATTGTTCTTATTATCAATTGCTTTACCATAAGCATCCTCATGTATGTAATTACTTGGATCTATGGAACTAAATTCATTAAAATAATCATACTTTTGCTTCCATAACTTTCTTAATTCATCCACATATTCTTCTTCATCATCAAATTGACTTGGATCTATATTATATTCATCATTTGAATCATGCTCGTCCTTCCACTCTCGACACTCATCTATTCGATCCGTATACTCATTTACATCATCAATTAATTCTAAATCAATATATTCAAACTCATCATAAGGATCATACTCTTTTTTCCATGCCCTTTTTAAAGCCTTAACATAATGTTCTTCATACTCAAAATCACATGGATTCACATCAAACTCACTATCACAATCCCATTCATCACGCCACTCCAATCTTGTTCTATACACATCGACATCATAAGCATAATCCTCATAATTTGAATATTTAGATACATCTACATACCCTTCAAGTTCATATTCAGGATCCTCATATTCTTGCCACTTCTCTTTTAGTACATTTACATATTCTTTACAAGTTGAATAATCATATTGATTTACATTAAACTGATTCTTAGAATTATATTTCTCAGCCCATCCATCCTGCCGCAACATTTTACCAATCGCAAACCCCAATATTCTTTTTCTACTAATCATAATCCTAAATTCCATTTATTCAATTATACACAAAAAAGCCGCCATATTATAGGCGACTCAATTATCAACTTCATTTTGTACTTAAAAACATCATTTGTTTTAATTCTAGAAAACGACTATTTCAATAACTCCATAATTTCATCTTCACTCTTCGACAATGACTTAGAAATAAGCTCTAAACTCATCCCATTTGCAAGCATCGCTTTAATCCCTTGTTTCATTACTTGGTTCATCTGCTCAATTTGTCTATTTGCATCTTCAATCTGTTTATTGGCTTCTTGTAATTTTCGAGTTTCTTCTTTTAGTCTTTGAATCTCTTCAAGTTCAAGTTGTCGTTCCATTCGCTCTTCATTTTCATGCAGTTTTTGAAAATCTTCTATTATTTTCTTCCAATAATCATCCGATCTTGTTTCTACATGCTTCTCTAACATTTGATTCACCCCATCCCTCTCTATCATCATCTTTATTTTACTATCACTTTGTTAAATCATCGTTTCCTGTTCATTAATGTCTTCAAGCGGTTTTTTTAAATCTATTTTCGGCATTTCTATTGTACGTTACTCCATACGATCCTGACTTACTTCTACAAAAGATAAACCTTCTTCATTCCTTAATGTGAATGAGATATACTCTAGCTTTTGTGTTTGTTTATAATATCCGTTAATACCACAAACAAATCTTCAATATTGATAGGCTTTGCGATATGACCATCCATACCAGCATCTATCGCTTTTTTCTTGTCTTCATCAAACGCATTGGCTGTTATTGCTACTATAGGTATGCATGCTTTTGCCTTGTCTTGTAAGTTTCTAATTTCACACGTAGCTTTATATCCATCCATTTTAGGCATTTGAATATCCATTAAAATGACATCATATGTACCAACCGGATTTTCTATGACCTTATTCACACATTCAATACCATTCTTCACACGATCAACAAAAAGTCCTGCACGCTCTAATATGGTTTGTGCAATCTCTGCATTTAAATCATTATCCTCAGCCAAAAGAATATGTTTACCATTAAAAATTGCATTATCAACTTCACAATTCTCTTCTTGTTTATTCAGATAATATTTTTCATCCGCAATTTTATATTTCAACGTGACAATAAACGTACTACCCTTGCCAAGAACACTCTTCACATCAATCGTACCACCAAGAAGATCCACATATTTTTTAACAATGGCCATACCAAGACCTGTACCACTAATTTTACTGGATGTCATTCTTTCTCTTGAAAAAGATTCAAAAATCTTATCCAAAT
Organism: Holdemanella sp. MSK.7.32; assembly: GCF_024460475.1. Classification (GTDB taxonomy): domain Bacteria; phylum Bacillota_I; class Bacilli_A; order Erysipelotrichales; family Erysipelotrichaceae; genus Holdemanella. The sequence goes on from NZ_JANFYN010000005.1 coordinate 23,400, forward strand.
ACTCCTGACTCATACCAATACCTGTATCCGTAATACTTGTACGAACAATCATATATCCAGGCTCATCACATAAAAGCTCATCTACATTAACATCAACAGAACCATTCGAAGGTGTATATTTAACGGCATTACTTAAAATATTCACAAAAATTTCTTCAACCTTTGTCACATCGGCCATGACATGTTTATGCTCAACATTAAACGTGTACCTCACATGAATATTCTTTTTCTTCGCCTCATCCTCAAACATTTCAAACAATCTTTGTCTTATATCCTCAATATTCGCATAGTTTTCATCCAATTCCATATGACCACTTTCTATGCGAGCCATATCTAAAACGTTATTAATAATTGATAAAAGAATATTCCCCGCCTTTTGAAGTTTATTTAAATGCTCTACAACCTTAGACAAATCATTATCTTTCAACTCATTCTTCATAAGTTCAGAATAGCCCAAAATCGCATTCATAGGCGTACGAATATCATGTGACACATTATGCAGAAATTGCGTTTTGGCAAGATTTGCCTCCTTAGCACTCGCCTCTGCTCGTCTTGCCTTTCTTAAAAGTAGAAGAATTACAATAATAATACTAAAGCCTAAAATAAGAACAACAGCCAAATGATCTTTTAAAAAACCATAAAAAGTCGTTTTATAAGCCGTACTATCATACATTGCAATCGCACTTGTCAACATATCCGAAGGCATAGCCTTTATCGTCTTATTCAATATGGATAATAGTGTTGCCTGCCCATCTTTAACCCCAAAACAAGCCTCCATTGTCTTTGTCAAAGAAATAATTTTAAAATTCTTATTACCATCAAATTTCAATACCTGACTCGATCCCTTGATAAAACAATCTACTTTACCATGTACAACCATATTCGCAGCTTCGTTGATTGTATCACAATCGACGAGTTTCCATTGTGGATAATAATACGCAATATGTTGTTTTAAAGCTACCTTGTTTTTTGGTACAGCTACCACATATGAATCATTCTCATTAAAATCTTCCTTTTCCGTAACCGCCATTAAACTATACGTCCAAGCCGTATTCGAAAGTGCATACCCCTTCTTTTCGGCAACATTTGAATTTCGACTCGCATAATAAATCACATCAATCTCTTTATTCTGTAAAGCTTCAATCATTTTGTCATAATCATCAAAAGCCTGTATATCAAATTTTAAAGTATGATTTCCCAAACAATCTTTGGCATACGAAATATATTCAGACAGTGTACCACGAATCTCTCCACTCTTTTTGTCCATTGAAAACACAATAGGATCATTATTTAAAAAACCAATTCGAATACCACCATGCTCTTCTAACCATGACTTTTCATTTCCTGTAAGAAACTGCGTATAATCCAAAGTAAAATATTTTTTATACAAATCCGCCTTGTAAAAAGGACTATCACTATCCAACTGGCGCATCGCATAATCCAATTCTTGTTTAATATCACTACGCTCTTTATTGATCGCAAAATATATATCAGACTTTCCAATTGTAGTTACACTAGAAATCCCTCTTTCAGACCAAATTGACTCTTCTAAAGACACAAAACAATCAATCTCATTATTCTCTAATTTCTTTTTAACATCCTCATTACCACTTACATTCACATGCTCAGTATGAATACCATACTTATTCTCCCATTCTGTAAGCATATATTCAGGCTTAGCACCTTTAAGTACACCAATACGCTTACCATCCAAAGACTTAAAATCCGAAGACACAATATCCGTATCCGATAAATTTGCATACAAAACATAATTTTCTTCACCCATCGTTTCCTCAGAATAAAGCATTTCTATAGCACGATCATCCGTATACGAAATATCACCCATGATATCAATCTCACCATTTTCAAGCTTATCAAAACAGTTTGACCAATCACACTTCACATACTCAAATTTCCAACCCGTATACCCAGCCAAAGCCTGCATTAACTCATAACCATAACCACGCCTAACACCATGATCATCCACATAATTAAATGTATCTTCAAAAGATCCCACACGAATTGTCTTCTGTGTCTCATCCGCAAAACAAGGCATACACAGCGTGAATACCATAAATATACTTATACATACTGCCCCAAACCTTTTCATTATTTTATTCATAAGTTTCTCCATAACCAACATAGCCCTAATCTATGTTAAAATTATATATTATTTCACAAATTTCAGTCAATAAAACGCAGAATGTTTTTCAAAAAAACTAACCATTCAGTTCAATTCCACCACCAATAAAAAAACTAGAATCATAAAGACTCTAGCTCTTTGTTTCTATTGGACCACTATGAAATTCTCTTTCAATATCTGGACTATATAGTTTACTCCACTCATCTTTACCAAATATTTTCTTTGCCTCACTATTTAATTTAAAAAATATAGCATTTGGCACACAACAAGAAATTTCCAAATTATACTTAAACAATTCAAGTTCTGTATCTGTTATTGTTTTCTTTAAAATCTTAATATATAAAGAAACCATCTCTTCAAAATTAAGTATTTTAGGTATCATAATATAACACTCCATTTAATCCACTAATCTATCAGGAATTAATTCATTACCCTCATATTTAAAGACATATTGTTTGTTTAAATCTTTATTCTTTAATGAAAACCACACTTCTGTATCCGACTGTTGAGTGATTGAATCCACATAATATGCTTCATCCTCAATTTGATCATTTGCACTTTCAATCAATTCCTCATCTGAATAAGGGATTGATGTTTGAACTTCTTTAGTTTCTCTAAGTTCCGGCTGTGCTTGTGTACAACCTGTTAGTAACATTAGTAATATTAATCCTAATCTTTTCATACAATTCTATACGTGTTCTCCTTTGTGTTGATTTCAACTGAGATGTTATTACTAAAAGTGGTCTGTTGAACATGATCATTGATGATTTTATGTTCTACCATTTCTTCATTTTTAATTTTTTGATAAAAATCTAGAACAATATTGGCTCTAGTAATTCTGTCCTCTATGGACAAACCATCACTTCCAAAATTACCATCCACATTATCATAAGGTGCATTCCTTACGACATATGGAATACCACCATTTAGTAATGCATACAACATGTAGTCTTCATTTTTTTGATCCATTGGCCAAGGCAAAATAAAACAATCATGATACACAAGATTAAATAAAGGTACAGGTATACCCATCTTCTTCTCATTTTCATCTTTCATCATAAACTCATAAGGACCATAATGCGAAAATACAAGTTCTCGCATTGCCCAATCACTACACTCCTCACTTGAAGGAATGATTCCCTTTGAGATCATATATTGAAAACAAGCCCTTCTATATTCCATGCACTCTTTTCTTGTCATCAAATGTTCTGGATTAAAACACTCATCCATTTCATTACAAGAAAAAACATCTAAATACACACAATCCAAATCAATATGCTTTAAGATTTCAGTGTAGTTTCTTTTTACATACTTCGGTGCTAGACTTGCACACAAATAATTCTGTCTTCCACCAGCCCAATTGGCATGCTCATACACACTACCATCCTCTAATTGAATAGCTTGGTTTTCATCATGCGTTTTGGCCGTATAGTAATAATCACGATACTGATCATGTAAGCCAAACAAATCATTAGACGCACTTAAACTCTGTTGAAGTCTTTTTAAACCAGCCCATCCACCAGCTTCAATACATGCCGGCAAATAATCCGGATGACAATTGTCGTAGCCAGGATCTGCCCAGCCATCCAAATGAAGATATAGTTTGTGTGAACCAAATTCATGAAGACTTTGAATCATCTCTTTTACCGAATCAAAAGAATGAATTACATCCTCTTGCCCATTATAGAATCTAGAATCCTTTTCCGTATGTGCCTTAATACCCGTATGTACAACAGCACACTGTTGAAGATCTGATATTTTATGAAGATTTACTTCTTTCTCTTTTAAACTCTTAAATAAACCGGTTTCTTTAACATACTCTCGATAAATCTTAGCAGCACGATTATAATCCATATTCGATTCAAAAGAATATCGAACAACACGCTTATATCGCATCTTACCTAGACTTGTTAACCATACAAATTGAAGTCTTGTTCCCTTATCATCATGATCAATTGTATATTTAGAATCCCAAGGCGTTTCATTGATTGCGATATACCCTTTTCCATTATTGGTTTGACTAAGCCAAGGCATATAGGCAGCACAACTAGTAAACTGACCATCAAAGGCAATATGACTATAATCATACTCATAACGATTGGGAATCAATAAACCTTGCATATAAGGAATGGTTGAATAACCATCCTTGTCTTCACATACAAAACTATCGGGAAAATGTACCTCTTTAATATTCTCATACACTTTAGGTATCCACTCAAAATAATAATGATTCGTACTATCTTCTTTCCAGATATATGTATCAAAATATTTATAAGTACTATAAATACCCTTACCTAAGCCTGTCACTCTTTCTTCTGACTTGATGTAATCATCACTAAAATTTATTTTTTGATCATCTTTCGTTACATAAAACGAATCCTGATTTCGAATCCAATTTTCCATACGCAAATACCTCTTGTCTTAGTCATTATACCATATATGATATGTTAGAATAGTATAAGAAAGTTGGTGCAACTATGGGCATTTATTTAAATCCAGATAGTGATCGATATGAAAGATTGTGTAACAGTCCCATCTTTGTAGATAAATCATTATTGATTGAATACACAAATAAAGCTATAAATACTTCTAATGATTGTATTTGTGTAACTCGTCCAAGACGATTTGGGAAAAGTACAGATGCGAATATGTTGGTAGCTTATTATTCAAAGGGTACAAATTCAAAAGACTTGTTTAATACATTAAATATCAATCACTGTCCTTCTTTTCTTGAACATTTAAACAAGCACAATTTGATTCATTTAAACATACAAGACTTTTTAAGTACCACAAATTCAATTGATGAAATGCTTTCTAAAATAAATCGAATGATTTTAAAAGACTTGAAATTTGAATTTAAAGATGTCATAACTGAAACCGAAATCATCGATGCATTCAATGAAGTCTATGCGTATACAAAAAATAAATTTATCTTTATTATTGATGAATGGGATTGTATCTTCAGAGAATTCAAAGAAGACAAAACTGCACAAGAAACATATTTAGATTTCTTAAGAAGCCTTTTAAAAGATAAGAATTATATTGAAATGTGTTACATGACAGGAATATTACCAATCAAAAAATACGGAACTCACAGTGCCTTAAATATGTTTGATGAAATATCTATGACGCAATCAAAACCACTGGCAAACTACATGGGATTTACCGAAGAAGAAGTATCGAATTTATGTCGAAAGCACAATGTAGATTATCAAAAAATGAAAGATTGGTATGATGGATACCATATGACAGACACCATCTCAACTTTTTCACCAAGATCTGTAGTTGCAGCTATTTCAAAACATGATTTTTCAAATTATTGGACTAAAACAGAATCTTTTGAAGCTTTAAAAATATATATCGATTTAAACTTTGATGGATTAAAAGACAATATTATTCAAATGATGGCAGGAAAAGAAGTATATATCGACACATCTTCATTTGAAAACGATATGTCCACATTTGGTTCAAAAGATGATGTTCTTACATTACTGATTCATTTAGGATATTTGGGATACAACCAAAAAGATCAAACATGCTACATTCCAAACAAGGAAGTCAGCGACTCATTCTTTACATCCATTAAAAATTCAAATTGGGACGCAACCACAAAAGCCATTCAAAATTCACGAAACTTATTAGATGCTACGTTTAATATGAACGAAACAAAAGTAGCTGATTATATTGAACAAGCCCATCTAGAAACTAGCCACATTCAATATAATGATGAAAATGCGTTAAGCTATACAATTGATCTTGCCTACTATGCCGCAAGAGATCACTATACTGTGATTCGAGAGCTTCCAACCGGCAAAGGATTTGCGGATCTAGCCTTTATCCCTAAAACAGATAAGCCAGCCATATTGGTTGAATTAAAATGGAACCAAGATATAAATACAGCCATTACACAAATCAAAGAAAAAAAGTATCCTTCTGTTTTAGAAAAATACAAAGACAACTTAATACTCGTTGGTATTACTTACGACAAGAAAACAAGAAAACACATATGCAAAATCGAGCGACTTTAATCGCTCGATCTTTTTAAGATTCTTACTTCATAAGGCTTGAACTCAAGTGAGTTATTAACAGGAACCTCTTCATTTGTTTCGATGTCGATGAAATTACCTTGACCATTAAAGCCTAATGTTTGAGCTTCATTTTTCATGTTCATACAAATCCATAGACATTCCTTTTCATCTTGTCTTTGATAAATACAAGCCGTATTTGTGATACCAATCTGTGTATAGTCTCCATAAGATAAAGCGGAATGATTATGTTTCAAGTTGATTAACTTTTGAATACGATTCGTTAATTCATTCCACTCAAACACTTTGATTTCCGGTCTAAGATCCGTATCATTCCAATTTTTTGTACCTTCCATACCCCATTCACTGCCATAATAGATACATGGAATACCTGGCATAGTAAACAACATCGTATAAATTAAAGGCAATTGTTTTTTATCCTCTAAAATCGACGCAACTCTTTCTACATCATGATTATCCACAAAGTTAAACAAATGCTTACCCGTATATAAACACCATGGATCTTTGCCAAATTGACGATTCAATGAATAAAGAATCTCATAGAAATTAGCTGAATTAAAGCTCGAATACAACCCCTTATAACACTCATAATTTGTGACAGAATCTAACATATTCTCATTCATCCATTGATTATAGTCACCATGTAAAGTTTCACCTAAAAGGAAGAAATCTCTATCTACATGATTGTGTAATGTTTGAAGGAAGTTTTTATCTAGACAATAGGCGACATCCAATCTTAAACCATCAATTTTAAATTCTTCTTGCCAGAAATCCACTACATTCAAAATGTATTCTACTACTTGTGAATTTTGAAGATTCAACTTCACTAAGATGTCATTACCTTCCCAATCCTGGTACCAGAAGCCATCGTTGTAGTGATTGTTTCCATTAAAATCAATATAGAACCAATCCTTATAAGGTGAATCCCACTTCTTCTCTAATACATCTTGAAATGCAAAGAAATCACGTCCCACATGATTAAACACGGCATCTAAAATAATTTGAATACCATTTTCATGGAATTGATTTACAACTTCCTTTAAGTCTTCATTGGTACCCAATCTTGTATCTAACGTTTTAAAATCCGTTGTATCATAGCCATGCGTACGACTTTCAAAAATTGGATTCAATAAAATACAGTCTATGTTTAATTTCTTTAAATGAGGAATAAAATCCTCTAATTTATGAATTCTATGTTCTAAAACATGATCATTCTCAAATGGCGCTCCACAAGCTCCAAAAGGATAGATTTGATAAAATACACTCTCATTCGCCCACATAATATGTTACTCCTTTGTGATATCGCCTGCTTGAACATGAATTAAATCCATCAATGTCTTTGGATCCATCTCAATCTGCATACCAATCTTACCTGCACTAAAATAGATCTTATCTTGATTTAAACAATCCTTTTCAATAAAGGTACGAAATTGTTTTTTCATACCCAATGGAGAACAACCACCACGAATATAGCCCGTAATCTTATTGATATCCTTCACATGGATCATTTCACAAGATTTGACTCCAGCTATTTTTGCGCACTTCTTTAAATCCAGTTCCTTTTCAACTGGAAGCATATACACTAAATATTCCTTTGTGTTTGCCTGTGTAACTAAAGTTTTATACACAGCTTCCACTGGCTGATGTAACATATTCGCAACATGCACACCATCTACGGGATCCCCCTCTTTATGTTCATACGTATGCGCTTCATATTCCACTTTATGCTGATCTAAAAAACGCATCGCATTGGTCTTTTGAATCTTTTTCATGTTTGAAACTCCTCTAATAACTCTTTAGCCACCAAGAATTTCGTCTTATTCTGCTCCATCGCTATCTTTTCAATATAGTGATGCGCCTTGTCTTCACTCCAATGATAATTTGAAATCAAAACCAACTTACAATGATCCACCATCTTCAACTCTAAATATTTCTGTTCAAGCTTACTGATCTTCTTTTCATAAAGCTGGATTCGCCTATTCACACTCATAAGAATCTGAAATGCTTCATACAACAACTGCTTCTTGATGGGATACGACAGAACTATTATACCACTATCTTTACACTGATATGAAACTTGATCATAGATTTCCTTATTGCACACCAAAAGAACTTGTGTATTTAAACTCTTCGCAAAATTTAAAAGCCCACTTGTCGTTTGCGAATATAAGATCACAACAATCTCAAAATGCGTATTTCTCAACTTATTTAACGCATCATTATATGTCTTTGACAGCACATATTGATAATTGGCCGTATTTTTTAATAAAGCTAAGAAATTCTCATTTCCAAGTACTAATACTTTACTTGCCTCCATACGCACTTACCCAACATAAATATCCACTACATCTTTTCCTAAAACTTGTTTTACCCAATCCGAATTCAAAGCCTTTACCTTTGCCTCTTTTAAGCTTTGAGGAAGCTTTTTTGTATCACTCGATACAATATCCGTACAAGGATCGGGTACCATGTTCTTTTCAATCCCCTCTAAACCGGCATAAATCAATAAGGCATAGGCCAAATAAATATTACAGCTACAATCCGGACTTCTTAACTCCATACGATTTGTCGAATGCGTAGCCGGAATACGAATCAATTGATTACGATTCTGATACGACCAGGAAATATAGCTTGGCGCCTTATCCTTACCTAAACGCTTGTAGGAGTGTTTTGTCGGATTTAAAAAGGCTGTCATCTCTTCAATACGATTTAAAATACCCGCCATAAAAGGCATCAACAACTCTTCATGTTGATCCACACTCATATTAATATGCATTCCATTACCGGGCTGATCCTCTAAAGGTTTTGGTGAAAAGTCAGCTACTAAACCCTGCATATTCGCAATAGCTTCAACAACCCACTTAAATGTCGCCGCATTATCCGCTGCTTGTAAAGCACTTGAATAACGAAAATCAATCTCATTTTGCCCAGGACCCATCTCATGATGCGAAACCTCTGGATCTATTCCCATTTCCGATAATGTTAAACAAATCTCACGACGAACATTTTCCCCTTTATCTAATGGCGAAATATCCATATACCCCGCATGATCCAATGGAACATAGGTATTTTCTCCATCTTCATCCTGCTTAAATAAATAGAATTCAAATTCTGAACCAAAGTTAACACTGATTCCCATTTCTTTCGCTTTATTGACCGCTTTCTTTAATATGTAACGCACATCCCTTTCAAAAGGCGTCCCATCCGGATATTTAATATCACAATACATACGAATAACACTTCCATCCATACTGCGCCATGGCAAGATACTCATAGTGTTCGGGTCAGGATATAAGAATAGATCACTATGCACTTCATCTAGAAAACCATCAATGGCACTGGCATCAAAGCTAATTCCCTCCACAAATGCCCTTTTTAATTCGGTTGGTAAAACAGAAACATTTTTCTGTGTACCATACATATCAAAATAAGAAAGACGAATAAATCGAACGTCTTGTTCTTCACAAAAATTTAATACATCCTCATATGTCATACAATTCACCTCGAATAATTAATACACTATTTTCATTCTGTTTTCAAATCTTTTTACATTTTTTCATTGACAACACAAAATATCTGTTTATAATGAATGCATACATGGCAAGGACGCCAAAGAAAACATAGGTCAAACCCTAGTTTTTTAGTGTCCTTGCCCTTTTTTTATGTAAAGGAGAGCCATTATGAAATCGATCGTAGAAGAAATTTTTGGAAGTAAAGTTTTTGATGAATCTGTTATGCGAGAAAAGCTCGCAAAAGATACATATCGTGAATTAGAAAAAACCATTCACGATGGAAAACAGTTAAATATCAAAATCGCAAACGCGGTAGCCCACGCTATGAAAGAATGGGCCCTAGAACAAGGTGCAACACACTATACACACTGGTTCCAGCCAATGACAGGAGTTACAGCTGAAAAGCATGATGGCTTTATCAATCCCGATAAAGATGGCAAAGTCATCATGGAATTTAGTGGAAAAGAATTAATCAAAGGTGAGCCAGACGCCTCAAGTTTTCCAAATGGAGGTTTAAGAGCCACATTTGAAGCAAGAGGATATACGGCTTGGGATCCAACAAGCTATGCCTTTATTAAAAACGGCGTACTATGTATTCCAACCGCTTTCTGCTCTTACTCAGGACACGCCCTAGATAAGAAAACACCACTACTTCGAAGTATGCAGGCCATTAATAAACAAGCCTTACGTATTGTGAAATTATTTGGCAATGACGATGTTCAAACCATTAAAACAACCGTCGGACCTGAACAAGAATATTTCTTAGTTGACCAGAAATATTATGAACAAAGAAAAGACTTGATCTATACAGGACGTACATTATTTGGTGCACCATGCCCTAAAGGACAAGAATTGGAAGATCATTATTTTGGAACAATCAAAAGTCGTGTTCAAGAATTCATGTCCGATTTAAATAAAGAGTTATGGAAACTTGGCATCTTGGCAAAAACTGAACACAACGAAGTAGCCCCTGCTCAACATGAATTAGCCCCAATCTTTACAACGACAAATATCGCAACAGACCACAACCAATTGACAATGGAATTGATTCAAAGAGTTGCGAAAAAACATGGATTGGTTGCACTACTTCATGAAAAACCATTTGAAGGCATCAACGGAAGTGGTAAGCATAATAACTGGTCTTTATCTACAGATACAGGAATCAACTTACTAGAACCAGGCGATACACCTCATGAAAACGCACAATTTTTAGTCTTCTTAGCCGCTATTATTAAAGCTGTAGATGAACACCAAGACTTATTACGATTAAGTGTAGCCACTGCAGGTAACGATCACCGACTAGGTGCTAACGAAGCGCCTCCAGCTATTATCTCTATTTTCTTAGGTGATGAATTAACCGCTGTATTAAAGGCCATTGAAGAAGATAAACCATATGATGGAAAAGAAAAAGAATTGATGAAGATTGGAGCAACCGTTCTTCCTAAATTCCCTAAAGATTCAACAGATCGTAACCGTACTTCTCCATTCGCCTTTACCGGAAACAAATTCGAATTCAGAATGCCCGGATCTAACTCAAGTATTGCCGGATGCAATATTGTGTTAAATACAGTCATTGCGGATGAAATCGAAAAATTTGCGGACATTCTTGAAGCTAGCGATGATTTTGAAAGCACATTACATGCCTTGATCAAAGATACAATCAAAAACCACAAGCGCATTATCTTCAATGGCAATGGATATGATGATTCTTGGGTTAAAGAAGCAGAATCTAGAGGCTTATTAAACTTAAAGACAACTCCAGATGCTCTTCCATACTTCAAAACCGATGAAAACATTGCCCTATTTGAAAGACAAAAAGTTTTATCTAAAGAAGAAGTGGAATCAAGATATGAAATTTTAATGGATGAATACGAAAAACAAATCAACATTGAAGCATTGACAATGTTAGATATTGCGAAAAAAGACATTTTACCAGCTGCAAGTAAGTTCTCTAAAGAATTGACAGATACAATCGCAAATAAAAAAGCCATCGGTATCGACTTAATCTATGAACTTGAAACGGCTAAAAAAGTCAGTGAATATTTAACCGAAGCTTACCAAGCTATGATGACACTTGAAAAGGATGTTAAAAAACTACATGAAATTGATGATTTTGAAAAATCAGCCTTCTATGTAAGAGACTTCATTATCCAAGATATGGCCTCATTAAGAAAACCATGCGACGAACTTGAAGTCATTACTTCTAATAGTGATTGGCCATTTCCAACATATGGAAAATTATTATTTGGAATTCAATAAACCGGCATACGCCCGGTTTTTCCGTCTATAAAGGAGATGTAATTTATGTGTACAATTATTGGATATAAATCATTAAAAGTAAGTAAAGAATCCATTCATCAAGCATTACTTGCGACATATACAAGAGGTCCAGACGATGAAAGAATTCAAGAAGTCGGATGCGGCTATCTAGGTTTTCAAAGACTATCCATCATGGGACTAAGTCCTCTAGGCATGCAGCCATTTGTTAGAGATGGCAATTATGTGGTATGTAACGGCGAAATCTATGGATTTCGAGACATTAAATCGGAACTCGAAAAATCCGGCTATACATTTATTTCGCAAAGCGACTGTGAAATTCTTCTACCACTCTATGAAAAATACGGATTAGACATGTTTAAAAAGCTAGACGCTGAATATGCCTGCATTATTTATGATGCCAAGAAAAACGATTTTATTGCCGCCAGAGACCCAATCGGAATCCGTCCATTATTTTATGGCTATGATCAAAATCATAATATTGTCTTTGCCTCTGAAGCCAAAAACCTAGTTTCCATTGTCGAACAAATTTTTCCATTCCCTCCAGGACACTATTATGCCGATGGCAAATTCACTTGTTACTTAGACATTACTAAAGTTGATGAAGTAATCACTTCAGATCTTGAAACCATCTGTTCCAATATTCACGATAAATTAGTGGAAGGCGTTAAGAAAAGACTAGATGCCGATGCCCCACTTGGATTCCTTTTAAGTGGAGGATTAGATTCAAGTCTAGTATGTGCCATCAGTCAAAAATTACTCAATAAACCTATTGAAACCTATGCGATTGGAATGGAAGAAGATGCGATTGATTTAAAATATGCCAAAGAAGTCGCTGACTTTATTGGCTCTAACCACCATGAAATCATTATCAATAAAGAAGATGTCTTAAATGCGATCAAACCCGTCATTCAAACTTTAGCTACTTTTGACATCACAACCATTCGCGCCAGCATTGGAATGTATCTTATCTGTAAAGCCATTCATGAACAAAGTAACATTCGCGTATTACTAACTGGAGAAATCAGTGATGAATTGTTTGGCTACAAATATACAGATTTTGCCCCAAGCGCCCAAGAATTCCAACAAGAAAGTGTTAAACGTGTACATGAACTGTATATGTACGATGTATTAAGAGCTGATCGATGCATTTCCACAAACTCCATTGAAGCCCGTGTTCCCTTTGGCGATTTAGATTTTGTCAAATACGTTATGGCTATTGATCCACAAAAGAAAATGAATACGTACAATAAAGGAAAATATTTGCTTCGTCATGCCTTTGAAAAAGACGAAATTCTACCTTACGATATCTTAATGCGAGAAAAAGCCGCCTTCTCCGATGCGGTCGGTCACTCATTAAGTGATGATATTAAAGAATATGCCGAAAAGCAGTATACAGATGCTGAATTTGAAGAAAAAATCAAACAATACAAATTCTGTACTCCATTCACAAAAGAATCTCTATTATATCGTGAAATTTTTGAATCTTACTACCCTGAACAGGCAGGTATGATCAAAGATTTCTGGATGCCAAATAAAAACTGGCAAGGATGTAACGTCAACGATCCGAGTGCTCGTTATTTATCAAACTATGGAGACAGCGGAAAATAGAAGGGTTGTGTAAATTATGAATTTTGAAATCGAACACGATGCCTGCGGTATTGGTACCGTAGTCCAAATCGATGGTAAACAAAGCTATGATGTCTTAGACAAAGCATTGCACATTGTAGAAAAACTTGAACACCGTGCAGGAAAAGATGCCAGCGGTAAAGTGGGTGATGGAGTTGGTATTCTCCTTCAAATCAGTGATGACTTTTTTCGTAAAACATTAAAGAAAGACAACATTAAACTACCCGAACACTATGGTGTCGGTATGTTTTTCTTGCCAAGAAATAGACTGCTTTTAAACCAACACAAAAAAATGTTTGAAAAACTTGTCGAACAAGAAGGATGCGCATTCATTACTTGGCGAAAAGTTCCATGTGACGAATCCATCCTAGGCCAAAAAGCCAAAGATTGTATGCCTAGCATTTACCAAGCTTTTGTCCAAGGCGATACAGATCTAGAACAAAAACTATATGTGATTCGACGCGAATTTGAAAAGAGTTGTAAAGAAACCTATGTGGCCTCATTAAGCAGTCGTACCATTGTTTATAAAGGAATGTTTCTCGTTTCTCAATTAAGAAAATTCTATTTAGATTTACAAGATGAAAACTATAAGTCTGCGATTGCGATCGTACACTCACGTTTTTCTACCAATACAACACCATCTTGGCAAAGAGCGCATCCAAACCGTTATATTGCCCACAATGGTGAAATCAATACCATCCGTGCCAACGTCAATAAGATGTTAGCACGTGAAGAGAGTATGCATTCAAAATTCTTGGATGAAAATTCAAATAAGATCTTACCCATCATCAATACTTCGGGTTCCGATTCTGCCATGTTAGATAACGCCCTAGAATTTTTAGTCATGAATGGCATGCCACTTGAAAAAGCTGTTATGATCTTGATTCCAGAACCATGGAAACACCAAACCATGGATCAAAAGAAGAAAGATTTCTACCACTACTATGCCACAATGATGGAACCATGGGATGGTCCAGCCGCTATTTTATTTAGTGATGGACAAAAAGTCGGAGCCGTTTTAGATCGTAATGGACTTCGACCAAGTCGTTACTACCTAACAAGCGACAACATGTTGATTTTATCAAGTGAAGTGGGTGTATTGGATATTGATGAAAAGAAAATCGTAAAAAAATCAAGACTTGAACCCGGTAAGATGTTACTTGTGGATACAAAGAAAAAGAAATTGATTGAAGACTATGATCTTAAAAATGAATATGCCTCTTCAAATCCATATGGAGAATGGTTAGATAACCACTTATTATACCTGAAAGATCTACCAGCTCCTGATAAAAAAACACACATCCACTCGCAACATGAAAGGGATATTCTTTATAAAGTCTTCGGCTATACCTATGAAGATGTAAAAGATATTATTTTACCAATGGCCCGCGTCAAACTTGAACCAACAAGTGCGATGGGTACCGATATTCCTTTGGCAATTTATTCCCAAAATCATTTAAGTTTATTCCATTACTTTAAACAACTCTTCGCCCAAGTAACCAACCCACCCATTGATTCTTTACGTGAAGAAGTTGTCACAGATACAACCATCTATATTGGTAGTGATGGAAACCTACTTCAGGATAAATCCGACAACTGTACCGTCTTAGAGGTCAACAATCCCATTCTAACATCACGCGATATGGATAAGATTCGTCAATTAAATCAGACAGGATTTAAAAATGAAACGATTTCTCTATTATTCTATCGTGGCACATCGTTAAAAGAAGCATTAGATAACTTATTTATTGAATGTGATAAAGCCTATCGAAATGGATCCAACATTTTGATTCTATCCGATAAAGGTGTCGATGAAGGTCACATGGCCATTCCTAGTCTTTTAGCTGTGTCTGCCTTAGAACAACACTTAGTTAAGACGAAAAAGAAAACCGATGTATCCATCATTCTAGAAAGTGGTGAACCAAGAGATGTTCATCAATTCGCAACGATTTTAGGCTATGGTGCAACCGCCATCTATCCATATTTAGCGCATGAATGCATTGAAGAAATGATTCAATTAAATATGTTAGATAAAGAAGTCAACATTGCGATTGATGACTATAATGAAGCCATTTTAAAAGGCATCGTTAAGATTGCCGCTAAAATGGGTATTTCGACTCTTCAATCGTATCAAGGCGCCCAAATCTTTGAGGCCATTGGAATCTCTAAAGATGTCATCGATACCTACTTCACAAACACCATTAGTGAAGTGGAAGGCATTACTTTAGAAGACATTGAAAAAGATTTGATCTATCATCATGATCGTGCTTATGATCCATTAGGACTTACAACCGATACAAGTCTAGATTCCATTGGATTCCATAAACTTAGAAAGGGTGATGGAAAAGAAGATCACTTATATTCTCCTGAAACCATTGTGAAACTTCAAAGAGCTACACAAACCAATGACTACGATTTATTTAAAGAATATTCGAATGAATTGAATTCAAACCATCAAAAGCACCATTTAAGAAGTCAATTACACTTTAAAAAGACAAGAAATTCAATCCCATTATCGGAAGTGGAAAGTGAATACGAAATCGTAAAACGCTTTAAGACAGGTGCCATGAGCTATGGTTCTATCTCTGAAGAAGCCCATACATGTATGGCCATCGCCATGAATCGATTGGGTGGTAAATCCAATTCGGGTGAAGGTGGCGAAAAACCAGAACGTTTAGGTACCGAAAAGAATTCCGCTATTAAACAAGTGGCGAGTGGGCGTTTTGGCGTCACCGAAGAATACTTAGTCAGTGCCAAAGAAATTCAAATCAAGATGGCACAAGGCGCAAAACCAGGTGAAGGTGGACACTTGCCAGGCAAAAAAGTCTATCCATGGATTGCGAAAACTCGATATTCAACGCCAGGCGTATCTTTGATTTCCCCTCCTCCTCACCACGACATCTATTCCATTGAAGACTTAGCCCAATTGATCTACGACTTAAAGAATGCCAACCCAAAAGCTCGAATCAGTGTTAAGCTTGTAAGTGAAGCCGGTGTAGGTACGATTGCCTCTGGTGTAGCCAAAGCCGGAGCTACCGTTGTCTTAATTTCTGGTTATGATGGGGGTACAGGTGCTGCTTCCCAAAGCAGTATTCATCATGCGGGTCTTCCATGGGAATTAGGTTTAGCTCAAGCTCACCAAAACTTAGTCGAGAACGGTTTAAGAAGTCGTGTTTTAATTGAAACTGACGGTAAGTTAATGACAGGAAAAGATGTTGCGATCGCATGCTTACTTGGAGCGGAAGAATTTGGCTTTGCGACTGCACCACTTGTTACTATGGGATGTATGATGATGCGTGTATGTAATCTAGATACTTGTCCTTTTGGTGTGGCTACACAAAACCAAAAATTAAGAAAGCGTTTCAAAGGAAAACCAGAATATGTCATGAATTTCATGTTGTTTATTGCGCGTGAATTAAGAGAAATCATGGCTGAGCTTGGCTATCACACAATCAATGAAATGGTGGGCCATACGGACAATCTAGAAGTGGATGAAGATGCGAATATGGATTACTCTAACATTTTAATGACACCTTACAATATTCATTATGAGCCAAAAGATACATACGATTTTGAACTTGAAAAAACGGTAGATATGAAGACATTGCTTCCTAAGTTTGAGCCTTATTTCAATGGGAAAAAGCCTCATGCTGAAACAATCTCAATTTCAAGTACAGACCGTACAGTCGGAACGATTTTATCCAGTGTAGTCACAAAACAATTTAATAACACTCTACAAGACGATACATATACTGTTCATTGTAACGGTGGGGCTGGACAATCTTTTGGTGCCTTTGTACAAAAAGGAATCACATTAGATGTTCATGGTGATGCCAATGACTACTTTGGTAAGGGCTTGTCTGGTGGTAAATTGATTATTCAGCCAAAAAATGAAGCAAAATTTAAGCCAAATGAAAACGTCATTATTGGTAATGTGGCCTTATATGGTGCTACTAGTGGTGAAGCCTATATTCGTGGTATGGCCGGTGAGCGTTTTGCGGTACGTAACTCAGGAGCAAGTGCTGTAGTCGAAGGTGTTGGTGATCATGGACTTGAATATATGACAGGTGGTACCGTTGTGATTTTAGGTCAAACTGGTAAAAACTTAGCAGCCGGCATGTCTGGTGGTATTGCGTATATTTATGATCCTAACCATGATTTATATACGCGTTTAAATAAACAATTAGTCAATACGTATGAAGTAAGTGGTAAAGCGGATATTGAAACATTAACGCAATTATTAAAGAATCACTACAAATATACAAATTCAGATGTTGCAGAAAAGATTTTATCAAATCTTAATCATGAATTATCCAACTTTAAAAAGATCGTACCTAAAGATTATGAAAAGATCACAACATTGATTCAAGAATTAAAGGCCAAAGGCTATCATGATGATGAAGCCAGCCTAATGGCTTTTGAACAAGTACATGCTTAGAAAGGATGAAAGATTATGGGAAAACCAACAGGATTTTTAGAATATGAAAGACAAGAAAACGAGGCCATCCAACCTCTTTCTCGTATCACAAACTTTAATGAATTTCATCCTTTTTTAGATGAAGAAACAAGACGTAAACAAGGTGCGCGCTGCATGAATTGTGGCGTTCCCTTTTGTCAGTCAGCTATTAAGTTAAAAAACATGGTGACAGGCTGCCCATTACATAACTTAATTCCAGAATGGAATGATGAAATCTATAATGGCAACGACAAAAGAGCGTTATCCAGATTATTAAAAACCAATCCATTCCCTGAATTTACCGGTCGCGTATGCCCTGCTCTTTGTGAAAAGGCTTGTTTGAATGGTTTAGACCAAGAACCAGTCACAATCAAAGAAAATGAATTGTATACGATTGAAACAGCCTATACGAACAAATGGATGACACCTTATGTTCCTAGTGTGCGCTCCGATAAAAAGGTCGCCATCATTGGTTCAGGACCTGCAGGACTTGCCCTTGCGCATGATTTAAATCGAAGAGGTCATTCTGTGACAGTCTTTGAAAAAGAAGATCGTATTGGTGGTTTATTGATGTATGGCATTCCAAATATGAAGCTTGAACAGAAAGTCATTCAAAGAAGATTAGAAATACTTACAGAAGAAGGAATCATTTTTAAAACCAATGTGAATGTAGGTAAAGACATCACCAAAAAGGAATTGGAAAAAGAATATGATGCGATTGTCTTTGCGACTGGATCTAAAAAGGCTCGTGATCTAAATGTAAAGAATCGTGATTGTTCAGGCATTTATTTTGCGGTGGACTATCTTACAAAGGCCACGAAACATTTGTTGGATAACACAGAAGAAATTTCTGCCAAATATAAACATGTTGTGATTGTCGGTGGTGGAGATACTGGAAATGATTGTGTTGGTACAAGCATTCGTCAGGGTTGTGCAAGTGTTGTTCAAATTGAAATGATGCCTAAAGCACCGGATGAAAGACTTCAAAGTAATCCTTGGCCCGAATGGCCAAAGATCTGTAAGACAGATTATGGTCAAGAAGAAGCGATTGCCGTCTTTAAAAAGGATCCTCGCATCTACGAAACAACAGTTAAGGAATGTATTTTAGATGAAAAGAAAAATCTAAAACAGATCAAGACGGTAAAAGTCCACTTTAACAATGGTAAGCTTGAAGAAGTAAATGGTTCCGAACAAATTTTAGACTGTGATTTATTATTGATTGCGGCTGGTTTTATTGGTGTTGAAGATGATTTAAAGAAGAGCTTTAAATTGGAAACTTCACAAAGAAATACGATTGTGACACAACCAAATTCTTATCAAGTCAAAGACAAATATTTTACAGCTGGAGATTGTCATAGAGGTCAATCCTTAGTTGTATGGGCTATTCATGAAGGTAAAGAGTGTGCTAAAGAAGTGGATACGTATTTAATGGGTTACACAAATATGGAATAATTTAAAGTTCATTTAAGCTTATTGCGATATCCTTGTATTGTAAATAAGGAGGTACAAGGACATGAAAAATGAAATGCCAAAAATTCCAAATTCAAATCATAAATTATTAAAGAAAGGTACAAAGCTTGTATTGAGTGCGGCCACATTTGGTGTAGTTGCGGCCGGAAGTTTTCAAGGTGTCAACTATGTGGTTGATAACTATAATAAACAAAATACAACGGTTCAAAGTACAAATGTTGTGAAGACTTCAAGTTCGACTACATCCACAATAAGTGAAGTAGCTAAAAATTGTATGCCAAGCATTGTATCGATTACCAATGTTTCAGTATCGGATGTACAAAATTATTTCAGTATGTATGGAAATAACTCAAGAAGCAATCCGTTTACGCAACAAGAAAGTACAAGTGTAGGTAGTGGTGTGATCATCAATAAAAAGAATGGTGAAATCGATATTTTGACAAACTATCATGTTATTGAAAATGCCAAGACCTTGACTTGTACATTAGCGGATAATACAAATGTTGAAGCTACAGTAAAAGGTGTAGACGAAGATCGTGACTTAGCTGTGATTTCCATCAAAACGAAAGATTTAAGTTCAGATACTTTAAAACAAATTGCGATTGCGACAATTGGAGACAGCGACAAACTACAAGTCGGTGAACAAGTCGTAGCGATTGGTAATGCATTAGGTTATGGTCAAAGTGTTACAACGGGTATTGTATCGGCTACAAATCGTAGTGTTTCAACAAGTTCAGATACAGACAAATCACAATCGTATATTCAAACCGATGCAGCTATTAACCCAGGTAACTCAGGTGGAGCATTATTGAATATGAGTGGTGAATTGATTGGCATCAACTCAGCCAAATTAAGTGATACGGATGTAGAAGGTATGGGCTATGCGATTGCGATCAGCGATGTCAAAGATTCAATCAACACAATGCTTCAAGGAAAAGATGTAAGTACATCAAGCAATACACCTTCTTCTTCATATTATCAACAAAATAATGAAGATGATGAAAATGATTCTACATTTCCATTCGATTTTTGGAACTAAAACAGGGACTTGATTCCTGTTTTTTTTTATTGTAAACTATTAAAGATGTTTTTTTGTGGATATGGATCTAAGGACCATAATCTATGTATGAAGGCATCCATTTGATTAGTTACATCGTATTCTTAAAAGAAACGAAAGTAGGAGGAAATATGAACAAATCAAAACTATCAGTACGCCAGATGTGCGTGTTGGCTTTATTTTTAGCCATCGAAATCATCATGTATTTAACACCAATTGGATACTTACGTATCAACGCATTAAGTGTTACATTAATGCACGTGCCAGTTATTATTTTGGCTAGCACAATGGGACCTGCAGCCGGTGCTTTCTTAGGATTTGTATTTGGATGTACCTCAGTCATTGGAGCTACAATGACACCTGGAATCACAAGCTTTGTCTTCTCTCCATTTATCACAGTTGGTGGTATTTCTGGTAACTTCTTTAGTTTAGTTATAGCTTTAGTTCCACGTATTTTATTAGGTGTGATTGCTGGTTATGTATTTAAATTTGCGAAAAAATACGCAAAGAATACGCCAGTCGCTGCAGGTATTGCAGCCGCTGTTGCGACAGTATGCCATACAATCATGGTATTAGGATTGATCGTTATCTTATTCGGTCCTCAATACTCACAAGCTTTAGGCATTAGCCAAGCTGCATTGAACGGTGTTATGGCTGGTGTCATCGGAACAAATATGATTCCTGAAGTCATCGTAGCCGTTGTTTCAAACATGGCTTTAGCGACTGCATTAAGTTCAAGATACGTTGGAATTGCACAACAAGCATAGTCAATGAATAGTGTAACTTTGGTTGCACTATTTTTTTTATTTGGTTTATAATTACCTAGGTGATAAAAATGGATTTAAATTGGAAATTAAATAAAACAGAACATATTGTACAAGATGAATGGATCGACTTTCGTAAAGAATCTTTTATCCTTCCAGATGGAAAGGAATTCTCCCCTTTCTATAACTATTCAAGAAGAAACTTTGTCGTGATTATCGCAAGAACAAAAGATGATAAGTATATAACAGTTCGTCAATTTAGACATGGACTTAAATCTGTAACCACTGAATTTTGTGCCGGTGGCATTGAGGGTGATGAAAAAGACAGTGCATTACTTGCAGCCAAACGTGAATTACAAGAAGAAACAGGCTACGTTTCAGATCACTGGAAACATATTTATACAATTCCTAGTAATCCTACAATAGCGGATAATTATGCGTATTTATATTATGCCGATGATTGTGAAAAAGTATCGAAGCAGCATCTAGATTCGACAGAATTTTTAGAAGTCAAAGAATATACAGAAGATGAAATCAATGATTTAATTAAAAACAACGAATTTGTTCAACCAATTCATCTAATGGGTTGGCTAATGGTGAAAAAAGGCGTATTATAGGGATATAAAGGAGACTTATAAACATGGAAAAATTAACTAAAAAGGACATCATTTCAAACATTGCCGAAGATTCTCACTTATCTAAAAAGGACATCACTGAAGTTGTTGACTTGGCATTAACACAAATCTTTGAAGGTTTAAGTGAAGGAAAAACGGTGGATCTTGCAGGATTTGGAAAATTTGAAATCACTGAAAGAAAAGCTAGAGAAGGATTCAATCCTCTAACGAAAGAAAAGATTCAAATTGAAGCTAGCAAATCTGTTAAGTTCAAAGTTGCCAAAGCTCTAAAAGAAGCCGTAAATAAATAATATCAAAACAAAAAAGCATCCCTAGAGATGCTTTTTCATTAGCTTCTTCCATCATTACAACTCGTTGTATAATAATCCTTTTTATTTTGATACATTCTTTCATCGGCTAATTTACTTATTTCTTGAACCGAATCAAAAGATTTTTCTGAAGACTTGACGACACCATACGATACAGATATCGAATTTGAGTACTTGCCATGCCAATCATGAACAGTCGCATCAAATACTTGTAATATAGAATCTAGATTAGAAACAGAATTTTGAATCCATACGACAAATTCATCTCCACCAATACGATAGATCTTTCCATAAGAGGCAAACGCAAACTTCATGCAGTTACTAGCCGCACAAATAAGCTCATCCCCAGCACTATGTCCAAGTGAATCATTGGCTTGTTTTAGACCGTTTAAGTCTAAAGATATATAAGCCCATTCCGTATTTAAATCTAACTTTTCCATATCCGAATCATACGCACGTCGATTGAAACATTTCGTCAGTCCATCCGTATTCGAAGTATACATATATTTTTCTTTTTCATACTTCTCTTTTAATACTCTAGAAAGCATAAGAACAAGTAAGCATGAAGCTAAAGTTAAATAAATACCGACAATCAATATCGCTACGATATTATTTTGAGAAAACATCGATTCAGATATGGATACAGATACATTATAATTTCCGTGTTTTCGAGTTATATATTGATAGTTTTTATTAGAAGTCAGAATCTTCTTCCCGATTTTATTTTTGTCAGTAGCTCCCTCAATTATATTCGTCTTTGAATTTACAACATAAATTTCCATTCCCTTATACACAGGCATATCAGCTACGACATTTGAAATTTGGTTTTGTTTCAACTCTTTTAAAAGACGCTTTGGCGTAATACCCACTTGAACCATATGCGTTTTAGATTCATTCCAAGTGATCGCATACATCATCTCTTTAGCTTCGGCCGTATTTGGTGTTACATCCTGGCATAATGTTAAATCATAATTGTTTAACATTTGTTTAAAGAAAGCCATTTGTTCACCAGAATCAAAGCTATATCCAAAATATTTAGGTATTGAACCCGAATATATCGTTCCTGTTTCATCAATTAAATGAATTTCATCCACGGACATTAAAGATGCGATTTTTTGAAGTTCATCAATATCATATTCTACTTCCGGTTTAGCATCCACAATATAAGATATGGCCTTAGCACGAACTATATAATCATCTTTCAATGATTTCACAAACCGCTCTTCACTCGACTCATTTTTATCAAGAACCGCAATCACACGATCCAATAATACATTGGATGTTGTTTGCGCATTCTTTTCATTTACATATCTTAATATACATGTTTCAAGAATCAGAGCGATGGCAACAATAGTGATTGAAAGCACTAATATTTTTCTTTTTCTCATAATTACTATTTTAGGTTATATTTTTCAAAAATAAAAGTGGCATTTTTTATGCCACGATTTTTTGAATCGATTCTTTCAATTCTTCAGCTGCTTTTTTTGTATCCTCTTGATCCATAATAGCCGATACAACACAAACACCTTGAATAGGACTCTTTTCTAAAACAGAAAGATTGTCTTTATTTAATCCTCCAATGGCACAAACCGGAATCTTGACAGCCGAACAAATATCATTCAGTGTTTCAACACTTGTAATCTTCGTCTTCACATGCGTCTTTGTCGGATAAATGGCACCACAACCCAAATAGTCAGCACCATCAGCCTCTGCTTTTTTCGCAACTTCAACTGTTTTTGCGGTAGCCCCAATAATACAATCTTTTCCCATGATTTTACGAGCTACAGAAATTGGCATATCTTCATTTCCTAAATGAACACCACATCCTACAGCCATTGCGATATCCATTCGATCATCAATAATTAATGGGATGTTATAAGCATCCGTTATATTTTTTACCTTTAATGCCAATTCATAATATTCCAATGTGGATTTATTCTTTTCACGAAGCTGGACAATGGTTGCTCCACCAAGACATGCCCCTTTTACTTTATTTAAAAAAGTTTCTTCATCATACCCATCTGAATTGGTAATAAAATATAATGTATAATCTACTTTTTTCATTCTAACACCTCTATTTTAAACAAAGATTCATCAAAACTGGTAAGCTTATAGATTTCGTCCATAAAATGCATATGGAAAGTTCCAGGACCTTCACATTTCGTCTTTTCTGCAGCTACTTCATAATAACAAGTTGCCTTAATACAAGCCAATAATGGAGAATAACTAGCTAAAAATGTAGCGATTGCCACATTTAACATACATCCAGTCCCCGTAATTCTTGAAAGCATTTCACAACCATTTGAAATTAAATTCACTTCTTTACCATCTGTAATGACATCCACCTTGCCGCTACAAACAACTACACAACCAAGATGTAAAGCCATGTCCTTTAGCCATTTCGCACTTTCATAGATATTCTCTTCATCAAGAACATCCGCATCTACACCATGCGCATGACTTGTCATTCCATAAAAAGCTTTACATTCACTGATGTTCCCTTTAATGACGGTTGGACAATATAAAGAAACAAGTTCTTTGGCATAATTCAATCTTAATGTTGAACAAGCCACTCCAACCAAATCTAAAATGAATGGAATTTTATTTTCTTTGGCACATTGAGCACTAATCATCATAGACTTAGCTCTTACATCATCAAAGTTACCTAAATTTAATGCCAAAGCCGCAGAATGGCAAGTGATATCATCAACTTCATCCGGATGACAAGCCATAATCGGCTTCGCACCCAAAGCTAATATAAGATTTGCACAATCATTGATTGAAATCGGATTTGTGATACAGTGAATCAAATTATTCGTTTGTTTCAACAAATTTTTGCACTCCTAACTTTCTTTGAATATTTTCTAGGATTCCACTACGTGACATCGACTTTAATAAAACATACGCAATACTTCCACCGATGATTGTACCCATTAAAAAGCTAGGTACATAGAACATCCATGTAAGTCCGGTTCTTCCCCATAAATATGTCATCACTGGATATGAAAGAACAGAACCAATTAAACCTGTACCAATGACTTCACCTAGTACGGCAGCCCAGATTTTTCCTTTACTTACACGATATAAGATGCCTGATAGCGTAGCTCCAAAAATAGCACCCGTTAAAGCCAATGGTGGAATTCCCATAACTGTCATACGAATTAAACCAATAGCTAAAGCACAAAGAAATGAATACCAAGGCCCCATAAATACAGCCATAGTGATATTAATCAAGTGTGCCATAGGACACATTCCTTCTACACGTAAGATTGGAGAAATGACTACTCCAACAGCTACCATCATTGAAAAAAAGACTAAGCTTAATAAGTAATTGTGTTTATTCATAATACTACCTCCTACAGATACAGATGGCCTAGAAAACACGCAAAAAACCATCTGTGGTTTCGGTATTAGACAAACAGTCCTCTCTCATCCTGTCAATTCAGGCTCCCTCGCTTGTTTTCTATACTCTAGGCGCTCCCCTACAGTAAGGCAATAAAATAAAAAGACCTGCAACGTAAAAAGACAGGTCAAAAAAACATCTATACTTCCTACGCCGGCATTATCCGTCAGGTTTAATGGGTCGAAGTCGAACTTCCTCTCAGCAATAGCTCCCCAGATTTATTTACTACATTTAGAATTTTAGTACAAAACACACTAAAGTGCAAGGAGGAATTCATTCATGAAAACATCAAAATGAATTTTTTGATTATCCTAACCATATATCTACTTATCCTTTTAACTTTAGCAATATCTCCATACGTGATTGTGAGTGGATATGATAATTCACTTTCGCGTATTCTATTCTTTGAAAGTATGATTACTACAAATCTCATTGTCCCATTTGTACTTAATACAATTTATTTATTGTATCTATTATTCAAAGCCATAATGTCAAATAATAAGGACAGGCTTTATATGCAATCGCTCATCTTACTTTCAGCCCATTCGAATACCCAGCTTTAACCATGATTTTGTGCATTTGTTCATACGTTACATCATATTCGATTGCAAGTTGCCTGATTGTCTTTTGACGATCAGCATACTTTCTTACAGCAGATTTTGCCTGAACTGTAGTTAATTTTACAATCATAAGCTCTCCTTTCCTGTTTTTATAAAAAGAGTTTACAACAGAAAACTATCTTTATATTTAATTCCAACATTTATTAAGAATCTTGAGTTAAAAAAGCCCATAACATTTGACCAACATATACATCTGCATACCGCTGATAACTTGCTTGCTTACCATACTTATCATGAAAATACTCTACATATGCGTCATTGATATCCTCTATTTCCTCAGCAGTCACTGGAAAAATAGCTGGCTCGTCATTTTTTATTGCCTCTAAACGCTGCTCCAATGCCATAACTTCTAGTTTTGCTTCCGCAAGTTGCTTCTCATAAAATGCTACAATTGCATCTTTACCCTCCATCTCGCCAGATTCAATTTTTTCGGCCCAGTTTTTCCAAGCAGAAGCTCCTTTGGAATATGTATTTGTTGTATATTCTTCAAACTCTGACGAGACATACCATGACTGTACCATTTTGTAATACACATCCCTTACAGCGCCAACATCAGATTCCTCATCTTTTATAGACTCATACTGTATTTCTTCCTTATCGCTATTCATCTCTAATGCAATAGCCTTAATCAACTCTGCCAAGCCAACGTCTAGACCAACATTTTGAGTACCTATTGCTGGTTTTTGCATAGAACTCATGTTAAAAGGATTTGGAAATACACCAAATTGAGCGATCCAAGGGACAGTCTCTATAAGCTTATTATTCATGTATTCCATGTATGTCATTTTATCCAAATTAATAGCAAGAGCCTGACAAAGCTTACCTATATTTTCCTCTGGTTGATCCATATGCGTTTCTGTAAATAATGCCAATACATTTACTACTCTTTCCGCCCATATTACAAGACACTTTGTAGTAAAATGACTCTGGCAAGATTTATATATAAGTCCTCTCAATTCTTTTGGAAGATCATCTACATCTTTTAATAATGCCCTATAAAAATCACAAATCTGAGTCACTGTAACATTATCTCTGTTAGCATTTTTTCTACTTGAAGGGTTTTTATCCCAATTTTTTATTAGAATTGCCAATAATTCAGCACAAACAACAGGATAAAAGTTTTCTCCTCCCTCAATGCTAGAATCCATTTTAAAAAGAGTTGGATCTATTTCATATCGCTCAAAGACTTTATCTCTTTTGTTTTCAAAAGTACTGCTGGCTTTCATTCCGCAAAGCTTTACCATCTCTGAAGTCGAATAATCAGCAAGCCTTCTTTTTTTCTGCTTTGGCACAAAATCCCTCCTTTCTAAGAATAAGTATTTTACCCAAAGTCATATATTAAGCTGAAAATTTACCATATCAGAGAGCGACGCAATATTCTCATCCAAAATCAGTTTTTCTTCTTTTATTTTTACTCTTCCATTCGCCGAAGAAAGACTTTCATGTGTTTTACATAAACAATCGAATAAAGCTTTTATTTTATCTTTATCTATTCTTGAAAGATAATAAATTGAGAAAATTGTAAAATCTCCCCACAACGAGGCAATTATGCCATAATCACTTTCTGCGAATCGAGTTACTATATTTTCAAATAAAAGATTCCATGTATTATCATTGAACATTTCATAATAACGTTCAAATACATCGCTAATTCCGCTGCCTATATAACCATACTTGCTTTCAGATAGAATAAATTTAACAACACATCTATTTACATATTCTTCCACATGTTTTTGGGCGATAATATCTCCTGCCTCCATAATCAGCTTATGTAATCCGATTTCTCTTTTATCTATTTGTGTAAGAATTACTCCTTCCGCCTTTTCATTATATCCATCTTCTTTTAAAAGATTGATAATTTCGAGATTATAGTCCCTTCCTGTTTCTACAGAGAAAACTTTATGTTCCGCTTTATCATACAATCCTTTTGCCATAAGCTTTTCCCGAATTTCAGAACTTGAAATGCGAGAAATAATTTCATAATTGTAACTTCTTAAGGTTTCCAATCGATTGTATTCTCTATCATTCTCTATATACTCTTTAATCCATGAATTTGTAAGTCTGTATAACGCAATTAATTCAGAATCATCAGAAATCAAATCTATATTGCAATACAGAGAATCAAGAACTTTCATTCTCCAATAAACTAAATCTTTAGGAGTATTTTTTAGTTCAAATAATGCATTACAGTACTTGTACCCCAATTTAACGGCATCCTCTATCAACTCTCGGTCAACTTCACTTGAAAACCTATTATCACCAATAGAATCCGCTAAATTTGAAACGGAAAACAGTCTCATGCCATAACAGCATAATTTTTCTTCATTCAGAGGAAGTTTTTTATAACAATCAAGTAAACCATTTAACGAATAGTCTTTTCTTCCCACATAGCCAAACATTCTATATTTCTGTTTTTCACGTACTTCCTCTATAAACTTGTTTTCTCCAAAGTATTCTAATGCAGGTATCATGTTTTTACATAAATCTTCCATCTCATCATATTCTGATCTCCAAGCCACTCCATCTTCGCCACACCAATATTCTGCAACTTTTAGAAAATCAGCATGCGCATTTGATATACAGAACAACTTGTTAAACTCCGGAATAAATCGAGTCTTATCCCATTCCAAACATTGAACAACCGCTTTACAAATAGTATCGATAATTCCTGCCTTGGGGTTATGCTCGGAAAAGCTCACCAATACTTTACGTAAAAATCTCATAACAGTATATCCATTACAATCATGAGCAGATCCAACACCGTACTTATCCGCAAAATAAATCAATGAAAAGATATCATCTTTAGATAATACATCATTTCTGTCCACCGAATAAAATTGTTCACTAACATGCTTTGCAATATCATACTGTGCCAATGCTGGTTTATAACCTCTTTGTGATTCACCATTATGAGTTAGATTCAATATTTCTTTATAACATTTTTCAACTAACGATTCCTCAATCCTACCAAACAGGCACAAGTTAGCCTTAATCAAAGAAATTATTCTTAAATCTTCGTATTTATAATCTCTATCTATTTTTATAATATCACTTAAATGGTTGCCAATATATTCTATCCCAGCTTCGCATTTATATGAGTTTAACAGTCCATATGTGCAAGTCTCTATAATTATTTCTATAGATG
The DNA here is from genome assembly GCF_024460475.1 of Holdemanella sp. MSK.7.32. Lineage (GTDB taxonomy): Bacteria > Bacillota_I > Bacilli_A > Erysipelotrichales > Erysipelotrichaceae > Holdemanella. Next base: position 52,865 of record NZ_JANFYN010000005.1, read on the forward strand.
CAGACATTCCTAAAAGAATATTCAACAATTCGTCAAATGATTTTTTTTCAAGATTCTTTTCTTCTGTAATCTGATGAATATATGCATACAATGAATCTGGATTATACCATTTAAAAGTGAATGTTTGCCTGATATCTTCTTTTGATGTAAGACTTACACTGGCATCTAACCATCCATCTACAAAATAAACATAATCGTTAGAATTTCTAGTAAGAGCATCCATATGATCTGCACCATAGCATCGAAATATATATCCAGCCTTAACAAGCGTTTCTTTGTTTAGCTCCCCACTTAACAATGCCTCTATATTATATCCACTGAGGTATTCATCGAAAAGTTTATGTCCTCGTTCAAATCCAGCCTTAGCAGCAAAATCAATATCTAAAATGATTTGCTCTATATCATTTTTAACATTCAAACAATATTTTTCCGCTTTAGTCTTTTTGTTGATACTTTGTGCTTCAAAATAATCCGATTCTTTTGCATAATACTGTATGCAATTTGCATACTGTGCCAAACAAAGAGACACTGCACTTGAATGAATGCATACTTCTTCAAGATTATCCATTGGCAATTGGTGCGCTAGTATAAACTGCTGAAGTATCCTATCAAACGATATCCCATATAATGCTGAATCCATTACATATTCAACATCAATCAGTTTCAACACCTCATCAGTGGCCTTACAAGATACTAGTAAATTAAAAGAGATATCATATCGATATTTCCATAATTCTCTATCCTGTTTAATTCGATTAATTATTGATTCGGTAATTCCTTTTATATTTGAATTGTGAATAACTGCATTCTGTAAAAAAAGCCTTACATCATTATGAAAAGCGAAGTATCTATCGCCTTCACATACAATAATTGGATATAAGCCATTTAAAACAAACGCCGCCTCGTCGTGTTCAACTCCACACATTTGAGCCACATCATAAGCGTTAATACGTTTACTTGAAAACGCCATAATTGCCTTAATTTTGTATAGCAAAAGGCTTTTTTCCTGCGAACTAATAATCCATTCGTAATATTTATCAATTTGTTTATTTAAAAACCTACTATTTAGTTCCTTCTCTATTGCCTCGAAGGAAAGTGGCAATACCATTTTCTTCAATTCCAGAATTGCAAATATTATATTAAGAACATTGTTCCCAATAACTGAAATAACGGTTTTCGCCAAGTTTTCCATATCGACTGTATTCTCTGCTACACCGCTTTGCTCTAATAATATAACAACATCATCTGTATCCAAAGCCGGCATGCTGTAATATGTAATACCTTTATTATCTTTCATCCAAGACGGATAACCATCATTTATAGGCTGTCCGACCAAGACAAAATAAAAATCATCCCCGAATTCCTCTGGTCTTGGCAATTGAGATAAAAATGAATTTCGTGCATCTTTTGATCTTGCAGCATGATCTAATCCATCTATAAAAAAGTAGCAAGGCCTTCCTATACATTTTGCATATTCCGGTAGGAAATGTATTACCGTTTCCCGCATTTCAGAAACAGACATAAATTGGTATATAAGTGGAAACTTTACAACAGATAATAAATTATTCTCTTCAAATTTTTTCTTAAGCTGTACGAGAATACTTCTCCACAAAATATTACCCAAATAAAAGCCTTCATCATCACTATATGAACCATCTACTTTATTTACTGGGAGATATGTGTAAAATCTAAAATCAACTATAGACTCATTCATCTGTGATAAATAACTTATAAAATTTGTTTTTCCACAGCCTGGTAATCCTTCTAAGAATATGATATGATTATCATTTTTTTTAATGTCATCTATAAAGGTCTCCCCAAACCGTTGTCGAGAAGGAAGTATCGGTTTTTCTGGACATAGTTCATATGAAGGAACATCCGGCTCGGTATAGCATAATGCTCCATATACACTTTCTTTTGTTATTTCCTGCTTCTCTCTTCTTGATGTTGCCCATATATTCAATTTAGAAAGAAGACTATTTAAGCAAAAATCTATCGCATCACTATTATCTGTTCCTAGTATTTTGCCAATCTTCACACGTATTTTTTCTTCCACATCAGCAAGACACGACTCTTTTCTAAAAGAGAAAATTTTAGTGAAACACGCCGCCTCATTAGAATCTAAATTTATCTCCAAATTTTCTCTGTACCATTCGATAGCCTTCTGCTCATTAGGCTTTGCCGAAGTATAATTATAATTATCTTGTAAGCATGGAAACACCTTGGAAATAAAGTCATCCATTGAACACTTTCCATCTGTTTCCTGCGGACCCCATTTTTTATTTGTTACAATTTGAATACCTTTAAAATTATAATTATCTTTATTATTCTTCCATTCTAAAGCCAACGCATTCAGTAAAGGCTTTTTCCCAGAAGCTAAAAAAGAATATGTGAAATTAGCATCTTCATCTGTATGTTTTACTTGAATATTTAAAATGCTTTTATCACTATAATTTACTACGACATCATCTAATGCCTGAAAATCAGTTGATTGAAGTGTTACTGATTCAATCGATGTATCTTGTAGCATATTCAAGCATTCTAGTATTCCAATTTCCCATTCAAACCAATAAGGTGTACCTATTCCCGAATTATACATGTTCTCCCTCTATTCTTTTCAAAACGTAATTACATAATTGATAACAATACGTCTCAACTTCTTCTGTAGACATATTTATATGGTATCCATTCACAAGCGAATCAAATAAATAGTTTATCTCTTCGTAATAATCCTTATTATAAAATTCAACTCCAAATAATTTATTCAAGCCTCGTACCATTTGAGATAATTCTTTATAATTTACTGGAAGAACATAATCAATTTTGTCATCAATAATCTTCTTCATCAGCCTCTCATTTCCTATTATTTTTGAGGCTATATTTATAAAATCTCCACAAGTTTCAAAAACATTCCAATCACACATGAACTGCCAACGAAAAAAGAAAGGACTCCATACCTCTGCTGGTTCGATCTTTATATTATATGGCACCAATTCCTTCTTTAATTCATCCTCTATGCAATTATAAGTTCCTTCCAATATGGCTATATCATTTTTTCTCACATCAATCGGATAATAAACGCCCTTTTCATCGCATATTATGTAACCAATTATTCTGTAATATTTTTCAATGACATTTATAGCATCTCTTGTAAAAAAAACAGATCCTACAACTAAATCATCATTATAATTTGAGGTGTCTAATTCCCTAAAACAATGCTTAAAATCATCAAAAACTAATATTGAATCCATATAAATTACCTTCTTTGTGTAAACGTCAAATCCTGCGCCTACCCTTAAATTTAACGCCGCTTTTATGAGCGGCGTGGTTTCCGGCATTCCTCGGGAAGCTCCTCTGCCCAAGGCATCAGATGGTCCAGTTTTGCCGGATCTATATTTCCTTTTTCGTCACAATACTTAGGCAGCTCCGTGAGGAAATGCCTGAAGTAGTAGTATGGGCGCAGATTGTTCAGCTTTGCTGTTTCTGAAATACTGTAAACAAGAGCGCTGGCTCCGGCACCTTTTGCTGTGTTATGGAACATCCAGTTCTTCTTGCCGATACAGAAAGTCCGGATAGCCCGCTCGGAAGCGGAGTTATAGATTGGGATATCCCCATCGGTCAGAAATATTTTCAAATATTTTTCCTGACGGATAACGAAATTTAGTCCCTGTCCGGTCCTGGATTTCGGAGGTACTGCGCACTCTGTAACCTGTTGTTTTGCCCACGCAAAGAAATCCTCAACCAGCGGTTTTATCCTTGTCTGCCGCTGTGTAAGGCGATCCGTTGCAGGAAGTTCTTTCAGTTCAGTATCAATCCGGTAGAATTCCGCAATCTTTTGTAATTCCTGGTATGCCACGGAACTTTTTACTGCCCCGGGACCCTTTTTATCCGCTGCCTTTACGGCATCTGCAAAGGCTCTTCTTGCATGTGCCCAACAGTTTGCGTTTGTCACTCCCGGCAGTTTTTTGTCCAGCAGATGATACTGCTCCAGACTGTCCGTGACCAAAACTCCTTTGTAGCTCCGGTAAAACTCCAGCGGCTTTTCGTGACCCCTGCCTTTCTGGTATTCGTAAATCACCACAGGACGTTCCTTATAGAACTCCCCGGAACGGTGTACCCACATGTAGCATTTACTGGTCGGACGGTCACTGTCACCGATCACCTGCGTAGGTGTTTCGTCCGACTGTGTCACCGGCAGGGACAGCAGCTCCTGCTTCATGTGTTCCACAAACGGTGCGAAATATTTCTCAGCACACCGGATAATCCAGTTCGACATGGTCTGTCTGGAGATATTTACACCATTGCGTTGAAACTCCTGCTCGACTCTGTGCAGGACAGAGGAATTCACATATTTAACATTCAGAATGGAGGCAAGCAGGGAAGGAGTAACGATACTTCCCCGGAGAAGATTCCTGGGACGCTTTCCCCGTAAGAATTCATCCTGATGGTCTCCGCCGGTGCCTACATAGACTTCCACGGTATGGACTTCCACCGTTCAGGATTCCGGTTCATGACGCAGCCTTTTGTAGGTTTCATCCTTCATTCTGCGCCAGTTGCCTGCACCATAAAACGTATCCAGTTCTTCTGTGGATACCTGATACGGAGGAAGTATTTCTTCCGGAAAATCTTTCAGATTCATTTCCCGTTGCCTTTTTTTCTTATGGTTACGTCGGGATGGAAGTACTTTCTCCGCAGCAGGCTCCGGGACAGACAGATCACAGCAGCTTTCTGCCTCATCAAAGAAGGACAGCTGACCGTCTATGGAATCCAGTGTTTCTGCGTGTATTCCGAAACGATAGCTGTTCGCTATGCGTACCTGTTCGATCAGCCTCTCGATGTTCTCATTCAGGGTAACCAGCTGCCCCTGCATCATAAAAACGATGGTGATCAGTTCCTCCCTGCTGCAGTTATTCAGTTCTTCCAGTGTATGTCTGTCTGCCATTGTCCCGCTCCTTAAACTGTTTTTATTATACCAGAAAACACAAAGGATTGCGAACCGGCAACCCCGCAGGTTTCGTCATTCTGCCTATGCCTGTATGGCGGTGTGAGAGTCATAGAGCCAGGGAAATATAAAGTTTTCAAAGTGCTGAAATTTTATCCGGATTCTCCTGTGGATACGTCACAGACCATAAAACAGCGTCCGGAGAGGTTGTAACACCGGGAATGGATCTGACTGGATAACAGGCATAAAAATCTATGTTTTGCACAAAGATCAGGTGGGCTTTTGCGGTGTTACTTCTCTGACTTTGGGGTTCAGGGGATTCACCCCAATCATAGGATAACGGAACTGTTCCTCTGTAAGGTCTTCGGCCTCTTCGCTAGTCCTCGGCCAGGACAGGGATCCTGCCTCCAGTCGCTTGTAGAGTTGAAGAAAACCGTCTCCCATCCATAGAAGTCCCTTGATGCGGTCGGACCGTCTGCCACAGAATAGGAATAAAGTTCCCTTTTCAAAAGGATTCTGATGGTATCTGTCTCCGATGATCATGGACAGCCCATCGATCCCTTTGCGCAGATCCACATGTCCGCAGGCAATCACGACTCTGCGGATACCGGCAGCATCTTCAAGCATGAAGCACCTCCTGCAACAGCCTGCAAAGCATGGACTCTGAAATATCGTTTGATAATTCCGGCGTCAGGCGGCCTGATCTGATCACTGCAACCGGTGTCATTGCTGCCGGGACGGTTGGCACCGGTGTTGTGTCCAGAGCAGTTTTTACCGGGATTTCTACAAAAGAGAGGGCAGACGGGTTGGTGATTTCCTGGAGTCTCTCCTGTTCACAGACTTCCCGGCGGATCTTTCGGAGCCAGTAATAGTAGGATCTTTCAGAAATATCATTTTCAGCAAGCCACTGCTTCGCCGTAGTGCCTGCCGGTCTGTCCTGGCACTGTCGAATGATGTTTATCCAGTTCGACCTGCGGACAGTGTGAGTTAATTGATCCATGCGCTTTAGCCTCCTCTAAAAAACTAATAGTTTTTTCGTGTCATTTAGAGTGTGGCACAAAAAGATCAATTAGCCAAGGCACAAGATTTGACGTTTACTTTCTTTCCATAAAAAAGAACAAGTAAATCTCTCTACTCAGTCTGTTTATCGTAACAATATTTAGTTCTTTTCCAGAAGGGAATTGCAACGAAGTTGCTTAATCTTGTGAAGCTTTGCTACAAGCAATACCCAGTACTTAGTGGCGAAACGCCACTAACTGGGCAATGGTTGCACCCTTGACCGGCTAAGGCGCTTCGCCCTTAACCCGAGCGGAGTCTTTCTCCTGCACCTTGCGTAAGGCTCTGCCTTTACAATCCGACAACCTGAAAGTTTCACATTATCTATTACAATGTAAATAATGCTTTTTCGTAGTCCTTAACATAATACTTAATATTGGTTCTACCTTTTTGTATTACAGTATGTCCCTCATTCTCAAGCATCTCCTTTTGTGCCTCAACTCCTCCGGGATACTTTGCATTTAATTCCCCATTTGCTTTTAATGTTCTCCAATAAGGTGTTTTATCTTCTGCACGCTGATAACTCGCCCATGCAACTATTGAAACAAAAATTCCAGCTGTGATTGGCTCTGTAAAATCAGCACCGCTTTGTTTAGCAAAGTAATCTCTTATTGTACCTACAGTAAGCAATTTACCACAAGGCACAAGTCGCATTACTTTGTCATAGTCAATAGGTGGGGCAAAGTACATTTTATCTCCACCATATTTTTCAATGCTCTTTTCATCTGTTATTATTTGAACTTTAGGCATATCCTTGCTATCCATAAGCATAGCATTAAAATCTTTTTTATCTTCATTTGCCATAAGTATCACCTCCAAGCCAATCATATCTCAATAAATATACTCATGCAATGAGACGGTTTTAAAATTTCTCTCAAAAATTCATATTCATCTCTCTGTTAAACACACCGGCTTACTGGGATTTATCAGTTAATAAGTTTACTCGCCAGTTTGTATACTTGATTTATTTCTTTGCTTTCTAACTTCCAGTTATTGAGTTCATCTTTAATCAGCTCCGGAAATTTTTTACTAATATCTCTTAAAGCATTACCTACTGATTTCCTAACATATTCACTCGGATCTTCTTTTAGGCTACAATCCGCCTAATTGCTTCATTCGGATTATCTTTGAAATATGGTCTACTTGTCCATATTCTTAATCCTTCCGTAACTGCTCTCCTCGTATTTGGATTATCATTTTCTAACCATTCATCAATGATCGGAAGTGCTTTGAGTAACTTAAGGAAAGAACTATACTTAGCAGTTAATCTCTGCTCGTCTCCTGCTTCTGTAAATTCAACAAAAAGCAATTCTCTCACATCTACATTATAAATACGAGAAAACTGAGCAAGCTCATCTGCAGATATACTTCTCTTACCTGCTTCCATCTCACTAATCGCTCTCTTTGCAACATTCATAAGATTAGCAGCCTCATCGTGGGATAATCCTTTCTTCACACGTGCTTCTTTAAGCTTTTTATCCGTAAATTCAGACATTTTTAACCTCCTTCAAAGTTCCGATTTTCGGAACAAACATCAAAATGGTCCATTTTTCGTATTACGATTTTCGGAACAAATGCTCCGAAACTTTGTCGAATGTAGTCAGTAAAAAATGTATGAAGTACTCCGAAAGCTTAATTGAATTTTATTTTTGTGTAAAAAAAATATAGGGTGTCTAAAGTAGACACCCTATATTAGAAATAGCTTAATTACAAGCTTTTCGGGAAATCTGAACCCGTTTTTCTTATGATAAATCTTTGAAGATTGTCTCATAAAATCCTTCGAGATTTCAAAAGTTCCCAAAAAACAACTGGTCTCGCTTACTGACGTGACTCGGCGATAGCTGCCTGTGCAGCAGCAAGTCTAGCGATTGGTACACGATATGGTGAACAAGAAACATAGTTCAATCCAACTCTATGACAGAATTCAATACTTGCTGGATCACCACCATGTTCTCCACAAATACCTAATTTAATATTTGGACGAGTACTTCTTCCAAGCTCTGTAGCCATCTTAACAAGTTTTCCAACACCTCTTTGATCTAAGTGTGCAAATGGATCTTGTTCGAAAATCTTCTTGTCATAGTAATCTTGTAAGAATCCTCCCGCATCATCTCTTGAGAAGCCAAATGTCATCTGCGTCAAGTCATTTGTACCAAATGAGAAGAATTCAGCTTCTTTTGCGATCTCATCCGCCAATAAGGCAGCACGAGGAATTTCAATCATTGTACCAACATGATATTTCATATCCAATTCGGATTCTTGAATCAATTTGTCAGCTACATCACATACAACCTTTTTAACATAACGAAGCTCTGCAACATCACCAACTAATGGGATCATGATTTCAGGTTCAATATTCCAGTCTGGGTGTCTTTCATTAACAGCTAAAGCAGCCTGAATCACTGCCGTTGTCTGCATTTCAGCAATTTCTGGATAAGAAATAGCCAAACGACATCCACGATGACCCATCATAGGGTTGAATTCGTGTAAGCTAGAAATAACAGATTTCAATTCATCCAAACCAATGTGCATATCTTTAGCTAATTGTGTAATATCATAAGAGTTTGTTGGCAAGAATTCATGTAAAGGTGGATCCAAGTAACGAATTGTCACTGGTAATCCTTGCATAGCTTCATAGATTCCTTCAAAGTCACTTCTTTGCATAGGCAAGATTTTTTCTAATGCAACACGTCTTTGAGCTGCCGTTTTAGAAACAATCATTTCACGAACCGCTTTAATACGATCTCCTTCAAAGAACATATGTTCCGTACGAACTAAACCAATACCTTGCGCACCAAATTCATGTGCTTGTTTTGCGTCATGTGGTGTATCTGCATTTGTACGAACTTTTAATGTACGTCTTTCATCTGCCCAGTTCATAAAACGTTCAAAGTCACCTGAAATACTTGCAGGAACGGTTTTAATCGCACTACCATAAATATTTCCTGTTGACCCATCTAAACTGATCCAATCTCCACGGTGATATTTCACACCATCAATTTCAAAATATCCTTCATCATCATGCATTTTGATATCGCCACATCCACTGACGCAGCATGCACCCATACCACGAGCAACAACAGCAGCATGACTTGTCATACCACCACGTACAGTTAAGATACCTTGAGATACGTGCATACCTTCAATATCTTCTGGACTTGTTTCTAAACGAACTAAGATGACTTTGTGGTTACGACTTGCCTCTTGAATCGCTTCTTCTGCACTAAATACGATTTGTCCACAAGCAGCACCTGGACTTGCTGGAAGTGCTGAAGCAATTGGTTCAGCTTTCTTTAATTCATCCGCATCAAACATTGGGTGTAGTAATGAATCTAATTGTTTAGGTTCTACCATCATTAAAGCTTCATCAATAGTAATCATGCCTTCATCAACCATATCACATGCAATCTTTAATGCAGCCTGAGCTGTACGTTTACCATTACGTGTCTGCAACATGAATAATTTACCTTTTTCAATTGTAAATTCCATATCCTGCATATTACGATAGTGAGTTTCCAATTTCTTAGTAATAGCTACAAAATCATCATATGCTCCAGGAGCTACTTCTTTTAATTGATCAATCTTTTGAGGTGTACGAATACCCGCAACAACATCTTCACCTTGGGCATTCATTAAGAATTCACCATACAATTTATTCTCACCCGTACTTGGATTACGCGTAAAGGCAACACCTGTACCACAATCATTACCCATATTACCAAATACCATCATCTGTACGTTAACGGCAGTTCCCCAGCTTGAAGGGATATCATTCATCTTACGATAGTAGATAGCACGAGGGTTGTTCCAAGAACGGAATACAGCTTCAATAGCTCCCATCAATTGTTCTTTTGGATCTTCAGGGAATTCAGATTTTAATTCATTTTTGTAGAACGCTTTAAATAATTCTACTAATTTCTTCATATCTTCAGCATTTAAATCTAAGTCATCACTAATGCCTCTTTCAGCCTTTACTTCATCGATGATCTCTTCAAAACGCTTTTTACTCAACCCCATAACAACGTCTGAATACATTTGAATAAAACGACGATATGAATCATATGCGAAGCGCTCATTATTTGTTAATTTTGCGACTGTTTCTGCAACTGTTTTATTCATACCTAAATTTAAAATAGTATCCATCATACCAGGCATACTTGCACGAGCTCCTGAACGAACAGATACTAATAAAGGATTGGCTTCATCCCCTAATTTCTTTCCAGACTTCTTTTCCAATAAATCTAGATATTCCATGATTTGAGCTTTAATACCATCATTAATTGTTTCATTATCTTCATAATATTGGTTACAAGCTTCTGTAGTGATTGTGAATCCATAAGGCACAGGCATTCCCAGTTTAGACATTCCAGCTAAGTTGGCACCCTTACCACCTAACAATTCACGCATCGTTTCATCGCCTTCATTAAATTCATAGACATATTTTTTATCCATAATATTTTACCTCCTATTTGTAACCGTTTACATGTGTAAATAATTATAGCATACAAATTTACATAGTGATAGTTTTTTTTAAAATTTCACAAACAAAAACCTATCAGTTTTCACCAATAGGTTTATCCACGCTTAACAACCGCACTTTTTTGTCTAAACGCTATACCAATTTTTACAATATCTTCAACACCAAAATCGTTTAATTCTGTATCATATTTCATATCTTCAATCTGTTTAAGTGCACTATTAGCCAGTGAATCTAAATCAACATTTATATCTTTTGTATGTTTAAACTCAAAGATAAATCCAGGTATTCCCTTCACCATCGGCAATAATTCAATATCAAACCGACCTAGTCCCGATTCTCTATTTGATCTTACCTTAAATTGACTTCCTAGTACAGCACATAATCCAAGCATCATTCCATGATAGAATGCTTCACTAGCCCCATCCATCGTTGATATACTTTTTAACATAAAATCCTCCAACAAAGACTGCAGTTTACTAGTATCTTTAGAAAAGATAGCCTGATGAATTGAAATTGAAACATTATTTTGATTTGTACGATTCAATACTTCTTTTTCATATACATATAAAATTTCTTTATTAGGAATAGCCACATCGCACATATAATTTCCATCATTTTGCGGATATATTTCGGCCACCTTTAGATACCCAGCTACCAACAAGAAACTATATATACTATTAGGATTATTTTGAACCTCAGGATATATTACACTTGTATCTACATACGTTGTGACTGTATTTCCACAAAACAATTTATACAAATTTTCATTAATTTCAGGTGTTGCAGTTCCAATGATTTCACCAATAATATCATTACTACCTGTTGATTGCCAAAAAGCTTTTGGAAAACATTGATCCGAAATATAATTGATTACAGACCAAGGATTAAATATTTCCGAATTTCCAAAACGATATCCATCATACCATTCGCAAATTTCTTGATATTTATCTTCATAATCATAATATGCAAGCATGTCTCTGACTTCTTCATTTGTGAAACCAAAATAAGAACTATAATTATTATCTAATATGGAGTTCGTTTTTAAATTGTTCATTCCACTAAGAATACTTTCTTTTGCGACTCTTAGAATACCTGTTAAAAATCCAAAAGCCAAATGTGGATTGTCTTTTAGACCACCCGAAAAAAAATTGCGCATAAAATCAACAATTTCATTATAAAAATCACAAAGATGACCTTGTTGAATAGGCGTATCATATTCATCAATAATAATGACACACTCTTTATCATAATGTTTGTGAAGTAATAAAGATAAAAGTTGAAGCCCCATTTGACAATCAACCTCATTTATATTTTCACTCGCAAAACGATGATACTGCTCTTTTTCGTATGAGCTTAGTACAGAACTACTCTCCAATTCATTATGACGCATAAACTCTAGAGAAATCAATTTACTAATTTTTTGAAAAGTCTCTTGCCAACTCGAACATTTAACATCTTTAAAAGACAAGAATATCACAGGATATTGACCTTGATGTTTTGTATAGTAATCCCCAAACTGCCATATATACTTATCCTTAAAATAAATAGATGTATCTTCCGGTGTTTTTTCAAAAAACACACGCAACATATCCATATTTAATGTTTTCCCAAAACGCCTAGGACGCGTGAAAAGAGACACCATCGGTATCGCATTCAAAAAATCACGAATCAATAAAGTCTTATCTACATAGTAATAATTCGTTGTTGCCGACTTAAAATCAGAAACACCTATTGGTAAAGGCTTTTTCGGACTTAAAATTGCATTATCAGGAATCAGCCAATTGCGCCCATCCTTTATTGCACCAACTATTTCTTTTTGTTTACACATCTGTTGAATTCTACGAGTCGATACCCCTATCTTTTTAGCAGCAGATTCGCAAGATATATAGTTCATATAACTCCTCCTAAACATGCTTCTACTCTAAGTATATCCGTTTAAGCGAAATGCATCAACTACATTTCGTTTGTGTTTCGTTTATAAGCGAAAAAAAAGAACTAGAATACTCTAGTTCATACTTGCACGCTCTCTACACTTACCACAAACAGAATAGTTTGGACAAGCATCTGTACACGCATTGTCTACGACTGTTCTTAATTGTGCTGGCATCATTGTTGTGATCTCGTCATCATCATATCCAACCACAAGACTCTTTTCTGATAAAAGAATCGGTCTTTTTAGAATCGATGGATTTTCCTGAATCAAAGTAACCAATTCCTTCATCGAATAATCATCGATATCTTTTTGAAGTGCCTGGAATGCCTTCGAACGAACCGAAATGATATCTTCTGTTCCATTTTCACATCGAGACAATAAATATTTAATTTCACTTTCCTTCAATAATGAAGTAAATATATTCTTTTCAACAAATTCAATTTGGTTGTCTTTTAACCACTGTTTTGCCTTACGACAACTCGCACAACCTGGAGAAGTATATAAAATTACCATAATAATAGCCTCCTTCAACTAATTATATCATAATACTTGGTTTAAAATAAATAGTTGTATCTTATATTTAAATATGCTATATTCTTCCCTAGTGAGGTCAAGAAATGGAAAAAGCTATTTTATCAAGAATCAATTTACAACTACAAGATACTCATATTGCACAAGAATATTTTGATACAATATCAGACTTAATTGATACACAAGAAGTACAAGCCCTAAAAAAATGCAGCCAACACATGGCTACATCTCGCTTTCAACATTCTTTAAACGTTTCTTACTACTCCTTTTTAATTTGCAGAAAATTCGGTCTTGATGCCTATAGTGCAGCACGCGCCGGTCTATTACATGATCTATATTACTATGATTGGAAAACAGATGAGGATCGTCCTCTTGAAGGAAATCATGCGATGATTCACCCAATCATTGCCCTTGAGAACGCTAAAAACATCACATCAACAAATCCAACCATTGACGATGCCATTTTACATCACATGTGGCCATTAAAAACAAGCCACCCAAGTACAAGTGTTGGATGGATCATTCAAGCTGTAGATAAATTCTGTGCCATCACAGAAATGGGACATCAATCTCTATTTCGAGTAAGCCGCTCTAACAATCTATTAAGCTATTGTACTCTATTTACATTCCTATTAACAATGTAGGCAGCTAGGATTCTCTAGCTGCCTTTAGTTTTTCCTTAAATTGTTCTAGCCATAAAGAACCATCTTTATCCAATCCATACTCACCCATTTGAATACTTGGCTTTTTCTCCCCATGGAAATCACTTCCACAAGTAATCAATAAATGATGTTTCTTCGCTAGTTTTTCATAATATACATTTTGTTCAGGCATATGATAATTACTATAAGCTTCAATACCATCCACTCCAGCATCCAATAACACCTTCAACATCTCATCATTTTTATAAAATGTATTAAAAGGATGCGCTACAATCGCAAGTCCACCAGCCTCATGAATCTTTTGAACCGATTCGACAAAATCAGGCATTGGTACATATACAAATAAATCCGAACCATATTGACATTTATCCCAAAAGAAATTAACGGGTGCCGGATCACTTCTTTTACCGCCTGGAATATAATCCTTAAAATCTGGAATATCTTGATAACGAGGATCATTGAACATATGCGTACACATCACAAACCAAGGATTTTTGCCATTCGCCTCTTTCAACACAGCCTCCTCATCAATTTCAACACCATACTTCGCTCTTAATTTATCGCAACGAGTTGAAAATGCATTTCTAGATTTCACTTGCGTTCTTTCCAATAAATTTTGAAAATAGGTATCCTCTAAATCGATACCATATCCAAGTAAATGTACGTCTGTATAACCAATACTTGTTGAACACTCAATGGCAGGAATCACTTCAATATCCGCTTCTTTACCAAGTTTGATCATTTCCTTAACACCACTGATACAATCATGATCACTTAACGCAATGGTTTTTAATCCTCTTTCTTTTGCGATTCCAATCAATCCTTCAGGCGTAAACTGCCCATCTCCCGAATAACAGGAATGCATATGCAAATCAAATTCATTCATTACTATAACCTCTTTAAATCACATAGAAAAATATAATCACAAAGATACCTAAAATAATGCGGTACCAACCAAAAATCGTAAAATCATGGCTCTTTACATAGTTCAACAAAGCTTTAATTGCAAATAAGCTCACCACAAAAGCCACAAACGTTCCTAGTAGTAATAAGAACAATTGTCCAAAACTAAATAAACCTACCTTTATAAAATATTTAATGACCTTTAAAAGACTCGCTCCAAACATGACAGGGATTGCCAAGAAAAACGAAAATTCACTTGCGACCGTTCTAGAACAGCCACAATATAAGCCGCCCAAAATTGTAGCTCCACTTCTTGAAGTTCCTGGAATCAAGGCTAGACATTGAAAGCAGCCGATCTTTAAAGCCGATACATAATCAACTTGTTCAATCGTTTCAATCTTTTCTTGTCTAGGATTCTTCTCAACCAAGATAAAAATAATCCCATACGCAATCAGTGCCACCGCAATCACAAAGTTTGCCGATAAATATCCCTCAATAATATCATCCAACAATAAGCCAATAATGGCAGCTGGAATGACACCCACAATCACCTTAGACCAAAGTTGTAAAGTCTGTTTTCTCTTTTTAGGCGATTTACGCGTATCAAAAGGATTCAATTTCTGATAGTACAACACTAATACCGCTAAAATACTTCCAAACTGAATAACCACCTTGAATACTTCAAAGAAGGTAGCCGGTTCAAGCGGCCAAATGCTCGCAAATAAAATTAAATGTCCTGTCGACGAAATCGGCAGCCATTCCGTTATCCCCTGTATAATACCTAATAAGATTGTCTTAACAATACTGCTTAGAAATGTCATTCTTCATTCCTTTTAGCTGCATACTCATGAACCATCTGTTTAAAAATTTCGCCCCTAATCTCATAATTTTTAAACTGGTCAAAACTAGAACATGCAGGACACAATAAAACAATATCACCAGGTTTTGCCAGTAACACAGCCTTTTCAAACGCATCCTTCATTGTTTCAACACTCATTTGACTTGTAAAGATATCTTTAAACTTATCTTTTGTCTGACCAAAAGAAATACATTTCTTCACTACACCATCATATTGTTTCAAATCATCAAAAGAAATATGTTTATCTTTGCCACCACAAAGTAGAATTACATTCTTCTCAAATGCAGATAAACCTGCACAAGCCGCATGCGTATTTGTAGCCTTAGAATCATTGTAGAAACGAACATTATCAATTGTATCTACATATTCAATACGATGTTCTACCCCACTAAATTCACGAATCACTTCCTGAATATTAAATAAAGAAACACCCATCAAATAGGCCATACAACTTGCCATCATCGCATTCCCGCAATTGAATTCACCAACAATTTTTAAATCCGATAAAGTAAACAATTGCGTATCTTTATAATAAGCATACTTATCATCTTTATATAAATCGACATCTTTTCTTTTCAAAGAAAAATCAATCACATGACAAGGAATGTTTTGAGCATACTTCACAACATTTTCATCATCCACATTACGAATAAAGTAATCATCCGCATTTGTGTTCTCATAAATACGCATCTTACTTTCATAATATGCTTCTAGACTATCCATATAATCTAAATGATCCGGTGCCAAATTTGTCACGGTT
The DNA here is from genome assembly GCF_024460475.1 of Holdemanella sp. MSK.7.32. GTDB lineage: Bacteria > Bacillota_I > Bacilli_A > Erysipelotrichales > Erysipelotrichaceae > Holdemanella. The sequence continues at coordinate 68,991 of NZ_JANFYN010000005.1, forward strand.
GATACATGAGGTCTAAATGTTTCAATTCCCAACAATTGAAAATTACTTAATTCAAGAGCTACATTATAGTCTTCATCCGTATATTCTAATGCCAATTCGCATAAAGGCGTACCAATGTTTCCAGCAACCAAACTCTTCTTTTGTCGATTCAACATCTCATATAATAACGTCGTTACGGTTGTCTTACCATCTGTACCTGTTACGGCCGCATAATTAAAGTTCTTGGCATAACGATACGCCACTTCAATTTCTGTATAGATTTTTGCGTTTTGTTCCACAAAATAATGTACGAAAGGAACACGATAAGGAATACCAGGATTCTTCACGATAAACGCATACTTCTTTTCTTTTAATGAATCTGGATGTCCTCCATCAAACACTTCGATACCCATTGATTCTAATTCTGTCTTTTCTTTAATCGCATTCGAATCCGTTAAAACAACATGATACCCATTCTTTAATAAAAGCTTACTAACGGCAATCCCACTACGGGCAGCCCCAATGACTAATACAGTTTCCATCTACATTACCCCCAAAACAAGTCCAAGAACCGCAAAGATAACACCAACAAGCCTAAAACGTGTAACAACCTTTTCTTCAGACCATCCACACATTTCAAAGTGGTGGTGCAAAGGCGCCATCTTGAAAATTCTCTTATGTGTTTTTTTATAATACGTAACCTGTATAATAACGCTGCAAACTTCTGCAACAAAAACAAAGCCAATAATAATCAATAAAATTTCTTGCTTTAAGACCATTGCGGCAGCGGCAATCAAGCCGCCCAAAGCTAATGATCCCGTATCCCCCATAAAGATTTGAGCTGGATGCTTATTAAACTTCAAATATCCAAGTAACGCAAAGATCACGAGACAAATCAAACATGCCACATTATATAATCCTTGCATCCATGCGAATACCACAAATGGAACAAGCGCAATGACCATCTGGCCTGCACACAATCCATCTAAACCATCCGTTAAGTTCACCGCATTCGTTTCAGCTGTAAACATAAAGAATACCAAAATAAAGTAGAACCATGATAAATCAATTGTCACATTAAAAATAGGAATCCAAATATCTGTAGTTGAACTTGTACGATATAAGAAGAAAAACACAACCGCTAAAATAGACTGAAGTAAAAACTTATGAGCTGGTTTTAACCCCTCATTATTCTTTTGTACGACAATAATATAATCATCAATAAATCCAACAACACCATACCCTACAAAGGCAAGTAGAATAATCATTGTATTCATATCCAGTTTGAATGGAGTAAAGAAAGAACCTATAATATAGACAAGTGTTGGTACAATAATGAAGGCTAATCCACCCATAGTAGGCGTACCATTCTTCTTTTTATGGCTTGCCAACCCCTCTTCTCTTTCTGTTTGTCCAAACTTAATTTTATGTAAATAATCAATCAATCCAGGCATAATCAGCAACATAATCACAAGCGTAACTAAACACATGCCTAAGATTATTAAGCAATTCGAATTCAACATTCCATCGTCTCCTCTTTTTTTTAAACATTATCATTATAACATTCTCTTGAGTCTTGAACAAATTTTAATTCAGGGGTTGAAATAAGGGCTTGTTAATGGTATTATAGTTAAGCGATTGCGTAAATGAAAGAAAAAGGAGGACATTAAGATGTCAAGAGTATGTGCAGTATCTGGAAAAGGTCCTTTATCTGGAAATAAACGTTCTCACTCAATGCGTGCTTCTCGCCGTAAATGGAACGTGAATCTTCAAAAAGTTCGTGTTGTAGTTGATGGAAAGCCACAAACTATCCGTGTTTCAGCTAGAACATTAAAAACTTTGAAGAAACAAAACGCTATTTAATTTTAGATAATTAGGATCCTTAAAAAAAATTATGCATAAGATAAAAAAGAAGAGATATACTCTTCTTTTTTTCTTTATGCTACAATGAATTTGAGGATACATATATGAACAAACAAGACCATGACGAACTACTAAACCAAGGTTTAACTCAACAAGAAATTGATTCTCTTACACAGAAAGGTTTTACCAAAGAAGAAATGATACAAGCTAAAGAATACGATAAAGAAATCAAAAAAGGATCGAATTTCATTTCATGGCTTGTCGATTTGATTACTTGGTTTTTACCTTAAAACAGCAGCGATTACTCAATCACTGCTGCTTTTTATTTTTCTTCTTATTTAAATACATATTTTGATCTGCCAAATCTTTAACACTCACAATATCCCCCGTCAGCAACATGGCCGAACCATAAGATACAGAAGGCAAATAATTATATTTTTTACGCTTCTTTTCTATGAAACTTTCAAACTGTGCAGAACACGCCTCTTCATTCCGACTGTTTTTTAATAAGACACAGAATTCGTCGCCACCAACCCTGTAACAATAGCCATATTGGGCATATGCCTTCTTAATACAATCCGAAATGATACTCAAACACAAATCCCCTTTGACATGACCAAACACATCATTGACATGTTTAAAATCATCCACATCAAACACGATCAACATACCATTTGTATAATTCATTTCTTCAGATCGATTCAAAAAACTATTCTGATTTAGTAATCCGGTCAAACTATCTAACTGATTCCACATTTCGCTACAATATATAAAATATAAGACCGAAAGTAAGGTGACACAAAGCCAACTCACATGAAGATCTGGAACTAAGATTTGTATGATAGTTTCTGCAACCAAGAAGATCATCAATGGATAAATCAATGCTTTACTGCGATTTTGAAACTGTTTCGAAACAAATATCGTAGATAAAGATAAATATAATATAGATACAAAATACGCTAAGATATAAATAATGAAATAAGGTCCTCGCGAATATATATTTTCTTGACTTACTGAAAATACAAGTCCAGACGGAATCGATAGGGCCAGAATCAAAAGATATACGATTTCACATAAAATCGCCAATTTGAATTCCCACCTAAGTTTTGTCTTTTTATCCAATACATACACCAAACATATACAAACCGATGGCGTAAGTCCAAAGCCTAGATAGTTCGATACTATATTTAACCAACGGAATTTCTTTGGTAAACCATCCACTTTTAATGTAACGACTTCTAATAATGAAATCAGTGCAATCAATCCAAACGCAAATAAAAATCCACGCTTTTGTTTTTTATTTAACGATTCACTCAATCGCGTCAAAACGCACATGAAACAAAGAACGAAAATATCAATTGTCGTTAATACATAAAAATATCCATTCATCACTCGCTATCCCATTCCTTATATATACGTCTAAATACAATTGGACTGTTCTTTTTCAAATATTCTTTTTGAAGCCAATCCAAATACGTTCCTGGACTAATAATACCACGTATGCTCAATACATCCGCACCTAACATTCCCAAAACTAAATCGGTAAAAGAAGCACAATTATCACCTAAAGCCCAGTAAATATGGAATTTACCACTCTTGACCTTATATAACTTTGCTCCCGTACGATAATGCAGACGACTTGGATAATCCATCTCATATTCACTAAAACGATCATACCCATCTTCTTTTTCAATCTTTGTATACCAACGATAGCCATTTTGACGAATTTTTTCAATTTCTTTTTCAATCAACGCATTCTGTTTCGACGTTGTATAAATACCATATTCAAAAATGGAATTATTCTCTGCCGAAATCATATTCGGAATGTATTTTTCGAGTGGCACCGTAAAGAAAATGCCATCCCCAATCGTTTGATTTAAATGAAAGGAATCACTATCATAATTTCCATAACTATAGACAATATCGTCATACGCAAAACAGATGTGCCCTACCTTTTGAAAGCCCTTGGGCCCAACATGGACAATCACCTTTAAGCGAACAACCTCATCCTTCTTATACGTATTTAAATCTTCAGGCTTACCATCCTCTAAATACCGGTTGATACTTGTCAAAGCCGCATCTGGAACGAAAGCACAAAGAAAAGCCGGAAGTGTGATTCTTACTTTTCGTTTCCATTTATATTTCGTTAAAGGATTGATTCCTTCATATCCATCCCCTAAATAACGCGTACCTAAGATCATAAAGTAAATGCCAAAAGCACGCATTAAAAGATCCGTATGAAAGTCTGGATTCAACAACAAATAGAAGCCAAAGAAAATATAAACAAAGCTAAACACAAAGTTTAAGAAGTTTCCTTTAATATGATTGGTTTGATTAATCACAAGCTGAACAAAACAGGCAAAGCCACAAAGAATACAATATCCGCCAAAGTTTACTCGCAAAATCCATTGTGGAAGATACCGAAAGTTCATTAAGAAAAACATAAACGCAAAGGATAATATGGAAAAGAAAAAATCTTTATTCATTTTATTCTTCACAAAGCGAATAAATAAAACTACGCCATTGACACATAAAAATACAATAGATGTGATTAAGATTCCTGTAAAAATACGATTGGGAATCCATATCATGATGGCTCCCGCAACCATTAATATGGTTCCAATCACAAAGTTCATAGCTACATCATAGAACATAGACTACCTCCAGTTGGATTGTACACACAAAAAGCTGCCTTCATCCACACGAACGATTCCCTTTTTTTCTGTTAAAGAATTACTTGTCGTATATATTTCTTCGATATGAATCCGTCTTTTATCTAATGGATATAAAAATCCCGATAAAGAAAGCACACCTTCTTGAATCGGATAAAACGAAATATGATGATACGAATCATCAATTTCATGAACACCCACATTCATAACAGATATTTTTTGGTGCTCATCGATTAACACTACATTTTGAAAACGATACATCGCCAAGCGAATATTCGCAATCGTATGATCAATTCTTCCTTGCATGGCCCCATATAAATAGATCGTATCATAATCTTTACATAAACGAATCGCAAGCTCTGAATCCGTTTCATCCTTCATAATGGGATGCCTTTCGATTGGACACGTGATTCGTTTAAAATCCGCTTCACTTAAAGAATCAAAGTCTCCCACAGCCATTTTAATCGGAAAACCCTGATCTATAATTTTTAATGCACCAGCATCAACACCGATATAATCACAATTTTCAATTTTTGGCACAACATCAACGAGTGGTGTAATTAAAACCGCACAAGTCATTTATTCAAGCATACCTTCAATCGTCTTTGCGATATCATTTTTAAATACGTAGCTTCCCGCAACCAATGTGTCGCAACCTGCATTTAATGCCAATCTAAACGTATCCTGGTTGATACCACCATCAATTTCAATACGATATGAAAGGTTCAATGCTTCACGCTTTTCTTTTAACCACTCTACTTTTTTAAGCATGTCGGCCATAAATTTCTGGCCACCAAAACCAGGCTCAACACTCATAATTAAAACAAGATCACAAGATTTAAGTACACTTTCAAAAGGTTCAATGGCCGTATTTGGTTTTACGACAATACCACCTTTCGCACCCAAACCATGAATTTCATCCAATAACTTCTGAATACGCGTCAAATCATTATTCAATGCTTCTGTATGGAAAGTTACTAGATCCGCTCCATTTTTAATAAAGATAGGTGCGTATGTTTCTGGGTCTTCTACCATTAAATGCACATCCATGAATAATGGACAAGCCTTTTTAAAACCTCTTAAAATATCAGGTCCAAACGTTAAATTCGGTACGAAATGACCGTCCATCACATCAAAGTGTAACCATTCTGCTTTAGATTCTTTTAAAATTTCTAATTGTGCACTCACATTGGCATAATCCAAAGATAAAATTGAAGGTGCAATCACAATTGAATTCATAGTTTTTTACCTCTTTCTTCCATAATATTTTTATAATCCTCATAAACGGATGGATTGATTTGGCCATTTTCAACAGCCTCTTTGATCTTACAATCCGGCTCATTCAAGTGCCTGCAGTCTTTAAAACGACAAGTATGAATGTATGGTTTAAAATCTAGAATACACGCATCTAAATGCGAAGTATCTAATCTTGTAAAATCTAAGCTTGAAAATCCAGGCGTATCCGCCACTAAGCCATCACACACATGGTGTAACTGGCAATAGCGTGTCGTATGTTTACCACGACCTAAAGCTTTAGAGATGGCTTGTGTCTGTAATTCAAAATCAGGATTTAGACGGTTCAATAAAGAACTTTTACCCGCACCCGACTGACCACATAAAACAGAAACTTTTCCATTTAAGATTTCCTGTAATTCTTTATCATCACTACCAGGATTGGAGAAAACCACGTCATATCCCGCCTTTTTATATTTTTCAAGATCCGCCAAAATTTCTTCGGGTTGATCCAATAAATCAAGTTTGGTCACACAAATCACCGGTTTGACACCCGCTAAGCCTACTAAGAAGATCAAACGATTTAATAAGTGACAAGAATAGTCCGGATCTTTTAAACTCGTGACAATCAAAGCCTGATCTACATTGGCTATGGCCGGTCTTAAAAGACGATTTGTTCGTGGAAGAACTTTATGAATACGATATGAATCCTCAATCTTTTCGTATTCGACAAAATCCCCGACGACTGGCGCTTCATGCTGGCGCATCTTACCTCTTGGTTTGGCAATGATTTCTTCCTTTTCATTTTGAATCGTATATTGATTCGAAATAATTTTTATAATTCTTCCTTGCTGCATATTAATCATAATACAGTGTCACAACACTGTTTGTTCCTTCCTGTACATATTCAGTTCCAACATCTGGCGATACACTTATGACCTTATTGCTGCCCTGTCCATTTTCAATATGACTTAAGACAACCGCAATTCCTAAATCATTCAATTCATCTTTGGCATCCAATACGTCTTGACCAATCAAGTCTGAAGGAATCACAATCGAAGGATAGGTACTTACCACAAAAGTAATGGTTTCCTTACTGTCTGGATCAATACGTTTTCCTGGTGTTAAACCCTTTTGTTGTAAAACGATACCTGGATCCATATCTTTTGAGCCTTCATATTCCACTTCAATCTGCACATTTGGACAATTCTTTCCTAATTCATAAGCAGCCTCTGAATACGAGCCATCTGTAAAGTCTGGCACTAAATAGGTAGATCCTTTAGAAACGGTTAAAACAATTTTCGCATCATTTAAAATCACTTCACCCTCTTTATAAGAAGCTTTAATGACTTTTCCCTTTTCATACTTATCATTCGCCTTATAAACATACGTTACTCTTGAAGTGTTAAAATGCGCATCCTGCAACACATCAATGGCCTCATCCGGTGTCAAATCCACTACATTCGGCATTGTTTGATAGCCTAGAAAGCCGCTAATCTTAATTATGCCTGTAATGCTGGCAATGAGTACAAGTACAACAATGGAAATCACAACAGCAGCACTAATCATGACGGCTGGAATCCAATTTCGTTTTTTCTTCTCTTCTTTTTCAGACTCTTCATCTTCAAAATCAATATGCCCATTATCATATTTCATCAATTCTTGATTCGAACTTGCATCCACCTTGATACGCTTCATATCACGATATTCTATATCCATGCAATGCATTAAATCATAAAGCATTTCTTTACAAGATACATAACGGTCATCTAAATTTTTTGCGGTCGCCTTTAAAATAATATTTTCAACAGACTGCGGAATATCCGGATTGAAATCACGCACATAAGGCATTGGCTTACGCAAATGCTTGATCGCAATCTCTGTCGGTGTCTTTCCTGTAAAAGGAACGTGTCCTGTTAATAGTTCATAGAATACAATACCCAATGAATAGATATCCACTTGTGCATTTGGTTCTTTACCCTGTGTTGTTTCTGGCGCTAAATAATGGGCTGAACCCATAACCGTATTATTAAACGTTAGCTGTACAGAGCCATGGGCTACCGCAATCCCAAAATCTGTAATTTTAATCGTTCCATCGTCTTTTACCAACACATTTTGCGGCTTGATATCACGATGAATAATATTATGATCGTGCGCATGATCAATTGCACTTATCAATTGTTTCATAATACCAATGGCTTCATCCACATCTAAAGCTCCGCGCTGTGCAATCAAATCTTTTAAAGTTCGACCACGAATATATTCCATGACAATATAGTGCATACCTTCATATTCACCAACATCATATATATCTACAACATTTGGATGTGATAAACGACTCGCTGCACTTGCCTCACGCTGAAAGCGCACTAATGCCATCGCATCCCCACTTAATTTATCACGCAGAACTTTGATTGCCACAATACGATTTAATATCGTATCCTTTGCCTTATAGACATCCGCCATTCCACCCTGACCAATCAAAGACAAGATCTCATAGCGATTCGCTATTTGTTCCATCATCATAGTTATTATTCTCCATCATTCTCCATTAAGATAACTGTGCAGTTATCATAACCACCTGATTGATTGGCTCTGGCAATCAGTGTTTCTGTTTTTTCCTGTAAAGAAAGACTCGAATCATGTACAATATCCGAAATCACTTTCTTTTCAACATATCCATGTAATCCATCACTTGAAACCAACAAATATTTATATGTATTTTCAATCTTATTGATATCAATACGGAAAACATGCCATACGCCTAAGGCATTTGTTAATGTATTTTTTTGTGGATGAGACTTTGCTTCATCTAAAGTGATCTTACCCTCTTTTAATAATTGGGCAATGACACTATGATCTTCACTCATTTGAATCAATTCATTATTATAATCCGCATAGATTCTTGAGTCTCCCACATTAAAAATAAACGTCCCAATATGAGCTTTGATGACACCCACTGCCGTAGTCCCCATACCTCTTTCATTGGGATTCTTTAAGCTTTTTGAATAAATGAAATCATTCGCCTGATTTAAATTTTCACGAATCCAGTTGTCGACTTGACGATCTTTTTTAAATACAGGAGACTTCATAAAGGCTTCATACATCGTCATTACCGCTGTATGACTCGCCACTTCTCCTGCTTTTGCACCACCAATACCATCGCAGACAATGGCCATCCATTCATCATTGGCATTATGAGCGATGCAATAATCATCTTCATTTAATTGTCTTACAAGACCTACATCTGTATTCGCAAAAACTTTCATCCGCCTAAATTCCTTCCTTTTTAATTTCTTTGATTCTTAATTGTCCACATGCCGCATCGATATCGTTACCATGTTCTTTTCGAATCGTGCAACGAACATGATTCTTCATCAACAAATCATAAAAAACCATAGCTTCGTCGTGGCTTACCGATTTAAAGCCCTTTTCATCTACCGCATTGTATGGAATTAAGTTGACATATGCATTCATTCCATGAAGAAGCTTTGACAATTGTTTGGCATGTTCAGGACGATCATTAACGCCATTTAATAAAATATATTCAAAAGTCAAACGACGATTGTTTTCCTGACCATAATACTTAACAGCTTCTATCAACTCTTTTAATGGATATGCATGGTTGACTGGCATTAATTTATCACGCAATTCATCATTTGGCGCATGTAAACTAATGGCTAAATTGTATTGTGTATGTTCATTGGCAAAATCATAGATTCTTGGAACAATACCACAAGTTGAAATTGTAATATGTCTAGAACCAATACCTAAACCACGATCATGGTTTACTGTTGCCAAAAAATTCATGACATTATCATAGTTATCAAAAGGCTCTCCTGTACCCATGACAACAATATGTGAAAGGCGCAAGTTATCTTTATCCAATTCTTTTTGAACATACATAACCTGGGCAACCATTTCACCACTTGTTAGATCTCTTTTTTTCTTTGTCAAACCACTTGCACAAAATGCACAGCCCATGTTGCAGCCAACCTGACTGGAAACACAAACACTACGACCATAGTCAAAGACCATCATAACACTTTCAAGTAGTGCACCATCACTTGTTTTAAACAAGAATTTTGTTGTTCCATCATGTGAAACTTGTTTTTTTATTAACTCTAAAGGATTCACAATAAAATCTTTCTTTAAAATTTCTCTTGTTTCCTTTGATACATTGCTCATTTCATCAATGTCAAATACACGATTGCGATACAACCATTGAAAGATCTGATGTCCACGATACGATTTCCATCCGTGATCTAGGGCATATTCGCACATTTGATCATAATTTAAATTGTATAAACTTTCCAAAATAGCACCTCAATTTCTACCGTTCATTATATCATTTACGCACTAGTTTTGCCATATAGAAGCCATCTTGTCTTGTATCACTAAAAATGGTTTTTTCATCCACAAGACTAAACTCTTCATGTGCACGCAAAAATTTCTCAATTTGTTTTTCATTCTCTTTTTTATTCATCGTACAAGTGGAATAGACTAAGACTCCTCCCACCTTTACATATTGACATACATTATTCAGAATAGAATACTGCAACGGAATCAATGTATCCATATCTTCAGGGGCCATGTGTAATTTAATATCGGGCTTTCTGGATAATACGCCATAGCCAGAACAAGGAACATCACATAAGATACGATCATATAACACAGAACTTTTAAATGTTGTCGCATCTTGTACACCTGCATGTACAATATCAATGCCTAAGCGTTTGGCATCACTTTCAATTAAGTCTTTCCGATGTGCATGTAAATCATACGAATCAATATGACCTTGGTTATGCATCCTTTCGGCCATGGCCATAGTCTTTGTTCCTGGAGCTGCACAACAGTCTAGAATCCTTTCATTTTCCTTAGGATCCACAAATTTTGCAATCGCAAAACTCCCCTCATCTTGAGCACTCATATAACCTTTTTGATAATAGTCATGATGAAAATAATCATTCCCTGTATAAATATATAATGGATCTTGAACACACACAAATGGATCCAAATCAAAATCAGCTTCACGAGTCCTTAATGCATTTCGTCGAACATACATGGGTAATATATTTACACTTGCACTGGCCATCACCAAAGCTTTTTCTTGTCCATATTGAGAAACCCACATCTTATAAATCCAATCTGGCAATGAATACTTTAAGGCCACATTATCTGTTTCAATAGCTTTGACCTTATGCAATACAGCATTTGTTAAACCCGCATATTTCACATTGATCTTTTTGGCAATATTGACCGCATCATTGACAATCGCATAGCTTGGGACTTTATCCAAAAACAACAACTGGTATGTACTCATGGTCAATAATACATCCATTTTAGGGTTTAATTTATTCTTCACATACTTTGACCAGCATTCTTTACAATAACGATAATTCTGAATGGTTCCATAAAAAATGCGTGTAGCCAAAGCACGATCTTTTTCGTCCACTTCCTGTAAATGATTTCTTAAATATAAATTGGAATAGACTTTTTTATTCACAACTTCATCTAAGGCTTTCCATATCCATTTTCTCATTCTATTCCTCCATCATAATTGGATGCATATTCACATCCACAACCTGTTTTGTTTCATCCAAATAGTTTCGCACAACTTTGTGTAATAATTGATCATCCTTTGATTTTAGAATCAAGCGCACGCGATGCTTCTTTTGTTGCATACGAATTTCAATCGGACCTAATACGCGAACTGAAGAAAAATATTCTTTCGCAACACTCGCCTGTTTATAAGCTTCCCTCAAATCAAAATGTGTAAATACTAAGGTACATAAATACACATAGGGTGGATACATTCCTAAATGGCGATAGCGCATTTCTTGATTGAAGAACATCTTATAATCATGCATTTGAACACATCGCATCACAAAATGATCCGGATCAAATGTTTGAATCATAACCTGTCCTTTTAGCTTTCCACGACCACTTCTTCCACTCGCCTGTTCTAACATTTCATATGCCGTCTCGCTTGCCCTATAGTCATTTCGACAAAGCGTGGCATCCGCATTTAAAATTCCAACTAAAGTCACTCTTTCAAAATCCAAGCCTTTAGCCACCATTTGCGTACCGATTAATAGATCTCCAGATTCTTCAAATTCTCTTAACAACTTTTCATGCGCATTCTTTCTTCGTGTACTATCTGCATCCATACGAACGACATGATGATCCTTAAAGATTTCTAAAATCTGTTCTTCCAAACGCTCTGTTCCCATACCGGCCTTAAAATAATTTTTAGAATGACAGCTTGGACATTCTTCCATAAATGGAAATTGTCTTCCACAACAATGACATACCAAGGCATTTTGATTTTTGTGGTAGGTTAAAGCCACTCCGCAATCTGGACATATGCGTACGTGTCCACAATCACTACAGCGAACAACGGGTAAATAGCCTCTTCGATTTAAAAGCAAGATCACTTGTTCATTTTTGGAAAGACGCTCATGAATAGCTTGAAGCAATGTTTCAGATAAGCCATTTGTGATTCTTTCCTTTTTCATATCTACCAAACAAATTTCCGGCATTTCATGAATGCGATTTTTAAGTTCAATCAATTCGTAGACGTTCTTATAAGCTCTTGCGTACGATTCTAAAGAAGGTGTCGCACTTGCCAATACGACTTTACACTTATGATAGGCCGCACGAAATAAGACGATATCGCGCGTATGATAGCGTGGTGTATTATCTTGTTTGTAGCTAGAATCGTGTTCTTCATCCATTAAAATCAAGCCTAAAGAAGAAAATGGCATAAAACAAGCACTCCGCGTACCTACAACGATATCGACTTTATGATCTTTTACTAAATTATATTGTTCTAGCTTTTCTTGCGCATTCAATCCTGAATGATAAATCGCAATCTTTTGTTTAAAGCGCGCCTGCACTCTTTGTATCATCATCGGTGTTAAACCTATTTCAGGAACAAGAAATAGAACTTGTTTTCCAGTCGATAATACATCTTCTGCCAATCGCAAAAAGACTTCGGTTTTACCAGAACCAGTCACGCCATGAAGTAAAGAGACCGTTTTATTGGTGTTTTGAATGGTTTCAATCGCCGACACTTGCTCAGAAGTTAAAGAATGTGTAACATCCGCAATTTCACTGACACAAGTATTGGAATCCTTGATTCTTTTTTCAAGAGTAATATAACCTTTATCCAATAATACCTTTGTGATGGATGGACTTACTTTTCTAAGTTCACTCATCTTACATGGATAGGAAAACATTTCAAGCACTTCTTTTTGTCTTGATGTCAAAGGTAAATCCGAATCATTCAATATCGCATAATCTTCATAGATAATTTTTGAATGCTTGCTAGAAGGACGTAAAGCTGGTGGCAACATTGTTTTATAACAAGTCACTTTCGAACTCGCATAAAAATCAGCCATATAATTTGCCAATACCTTTAATTCGTTATTTAATAATGGCTTTTCATCTATGACTTCAATGACAGGTTTAATATTTTTAACATCGCTTTCTACATCTACTTCTTCGACAAATCCTACAAGTGTACGATTGTTGAATTCAACACGGACTCGACATCCTACTTCAACATGACAATCACAAGAATATGTAAAGGTATTGCGTAGGCGATTGTATTCTACATATACATTAATCAGCATGCATCTATTATAACATCATTCTCGATTTGACATTTATATTTATTTTAGGATATTTCACCAAAACCACTAAAAGCACCAAAATGGTGCTTTTATACTTTTATCCAATAATTTCACTGCCCGTGTCGTAATAATCAAGTTATAGACCATACTTCTTTCTCATTTCTTGAATGGCTAATTTCGCATCTTTTGTCTCTTTGATACCAATTTGGTATTCAGAAATCGCAATATCTTGGTACATTTGAAGTTTTTTCAAAGTTGAGTCATAGTTTTCAATACTCATGATTACCATATCTCCATATCCGTTTTTTGTCACATAAATAGGTTCATTTGTTTTGTGGCATAAATCGGATATTTCAGAAGTGTTTTTTAATTCTTTAATCGGTATTATTCGTGGCATATTATTATTTCCTTTTTATGCCTTTATTTTACCATAATTATCCTATTGTTTAGGAATTAAATATTCTAACGCTTGACTCGCTACACCATTAAACTTACGCTCAGGTAAACCCAGATAGTAGCCTTGACCATAATGTACATGTAAGTTACATATACATTCTAATTCTTCTTGTGTTTCAATGCCTTCTGCAATGAGTTTCAATCCCATTTCATCACAATACTCGGTAGTTCGACAGTTGTAAAATCGTAAATACTCCAAATGTCGCTTATGTAGCGC
>NZ_JANFYN010000050.1 GCF_024460475.1 Holdemanella sp. MSK.7.32
AAAATATACAAAAAAAGACAATTTCATTTTGGAAATTGCCTATATACAATAAAAAGCCTATGTCCTTACGAAAAGGTATAGGCTTTTGTCAACAATCTGCAATAAGGAGACATGTTCTCCTTATTTCTTTAAATTCACTTGTGAATTTTTTAATTTGTGATTGATTTTCATCATTCACTATGTTAAAGTTTAAAAGGTAAATGACTAATAGTCTTACATGGAGGAATATTAATATGACAAAAAAAGTAGTTTTAGCAGGTGCATGTCGTACTGCTATTGGTAAAATGGGTGGAGCTTTAAGTAACACTCCAGCTGCTGAATTAGGTTCAATTGTTATTAAAGAAGCATTGAACCGTGCAGGTGTTAAACCTGAACAAGTTGACGAAGTATTAATGGGATGCGTTATCCAAGCTGCTCAAGGACAAAACGTTGCTCGTCAAGCTAGTATTAAAGCTGGTCTACCAATTGAAGTTCCTGCCGTAACATTAAACGTTGTTTGTGGATCTGGTTTGAACTGTGTTAACCAAGCCGCTGCAATGATCATGGCTGGTCAAGCTGATATCGTTGTTGCTGGTGGTATGGAAAACATGTCAATGGCACCATATGCTATGACTAAAGCACGTTTCGGTTACCGTATGAACAACGCTACTATCGTTGATACAATGGTAAATGATGCATTAACAGATGCATTCAACCACTACCACATGATGATCACTGCTGAAAACATCTGTGATCGTTGGAACTTAACTCGTGAAGAATTAGATGAATTCTCAGCTAACTCTCAACAAAAAGCAGAAAAAGCTATGGCTGAACACAAATTCGATGATGAAATCGTACCAGTTCCAGTTAAAGTTAAAAAAGAAATCGTTGAATTCAAAGTGGATGAAGGACCTCGTCCAGGAACAACTGTAGAAACATTAGCTAAATTACGTTGCTGCTCTGGTAAAGAAGGCGGAATGGTAACTGCTGGTAATGCTTCAGGAATCAATGATGGTGCTGCTGCAATCGTTGTTATGAGTGAAGAAAAAGCTAAAGAATTAGGTGTTACACCAATGGCTACTTGGGTACAAGGTGCATTAGCTGGTGTTGAACCAGAAATTATGGGTATTGGACCAGTTGCTGCAACTCGTAAAGTTATGGAAAGAACTGGATTAACGGTTGATGATATGGACTTAATCGAAGCAAACGAAGCTTTCGCTGCTCAATCAGTTGCTGTTGCTAAAGAATTAGGATTCGATATGAGCAAAGTTAACGTTAACGGTGGAGCCGTAGCATTAGGACACCCAGTTGGAGCTAGTGGATGCCGTATCCTAGTTACTTTACTTCACGAAATGCAAAAACGTGATGCTAAGAAAGGTTTAGCTACACTTTGCATCGGTGGTGGTATGGGTTGTGCTACTATCGTAGAACGTGACTAATTTGCATTAATAATAACTAACTACTTCAAAAAGAGATTCAGCCAATAAACTGAATCTCTTTTTTTTTTGCTTTTTACAATTCAACAAATTTTTCTGTTATAATCAATTTAAAGGAGCTACTATAACTATGAACACAAATCTAAATCGAATATTATTTATTTTCGCAGGGATATGTTTTATATTCACATACTTCTTAACAAAGAATTTTACTTATCTACCATTAGGACTCTGTTCCTTAATACTATCGACAAACAAAAAAAGAGAAGATCGTTAAGTCTTCTCTATTTTTCTATTTCCTTTAAGATGTTTTCAATCTTATTTCCCTGTTCAAGACTTGTATCTTGAATAAAAATCAATTCAGGCATCTTACGGATCTTGATTTTCTTTGCAACACCGGAACGAATGAAACCCTTTGATTGATTTAAAACACGCATACCTGCATCATTACGACCTTGTTTACCAAGGAATGTAACATACACTTTAGCTTGTGATAAATCATTTGTACATTGTACATCCGTTACCGTGCAAAAACCTAAGTTCGGATTTTTCAATTCAAATTGAAGAATGTGTGAAATCTCTCTTTGAATTGTCATCTCCATACGTTCTGTTTTTAATGACATACTATTCTTCCACTTCCTGATCTTCGAAGCCTTCTATAATATCTCCTACTTTAATATCGTTAAAGTTTTCAATTGTCATACCACATTCGTAACCATTTATAACTTCTTTAACATCATTTTCAAAACGACGTAATGATCCAAGTTTACCAGTATAAACAACAATACCTTCACGAATCAAACGTACTTTACAATCACGCTTCATCTTACCATCTGTAACCATACATCCGGCAATCGTACCCACCTTGCTAACTTTATAAATCTGACGAACATCCGCCTGACCAATGACAACTTCTTCATATACTGGTGCAAGCAGACCCTTCATAGCTGCTTGTAATTCTTCTAAAGCTTTATAAATGATGTTGTGCAAACGAATTTCAACACCTTCTTCTTCCGCTTTTTTACGAATAGCAGCACTTGGACGAATATTGAATCCATAAATAATCGCATTTGAAGCACTTGCCAATAAGATATCTGATTCAGTAATAGTACCTACAGTGGAACGGATGACATTGATACGAACATTTCCATCCACTTCTAGCTTTTCCATACTTGCCTTTAAAGCTTCGGCAGAACCTTGAACATCGGCTTTGATCAAGACATTGATTTCTTGAACATCACCCTCATCAATTTTCTTAGCTAAATCTTCTAAAGACATAGCGCTTGTTGAATTACGTTCTTTTTCAATTTGTTTATCCAAACGATGACCTGCAATTTCAGCAGCCTTCTTATAGCTATCATAAGACATGAATACATCACCAGCTCTAGGAACTTCATTTAAACCAATGATTTCTACTGGACAGCTTGGTTCAGCATGTTTGATTTCCATACCACGATCGTTTGTCATTTTACGAACACGACCATAACTAGTACCAACTACAACACTATCTCCTGTATGTAATGTACCACGTTGAACTAACAATGTGGCAACAGGTCCACGACCTTTATCCAACTTGGCTTCAATTACTGTACCAGAAGCATTTGTATCTGGATTTGCCTTTAATTCTTGCATATCCGCCACTAGCAACATTGTTTCCAACAATTCTGGAACACCAGTTCCCTTTTTAGCAGAAACTTGAGTAAAGATTGTATCTCCACCCCATTCTTCAGGCATGATTCCAAGTTCACTCATTTCAGACATGATACGATCTGGATTTGCGCCTGGCTTATCAATTTTATTTACCGCAACTACAATTGGAACACCTGCAGCTTTGGCATGGTCTACCGCTTCTTTTGTTTGTGGCATGACACCATCGTCCGCCGCAACAACGATAATAACGATATCGGTAACTTCGGCTCCACGAGCACGCATAGCTGTAAATGCTTCGTGACCTGGTGTATCTAAGAATGTTACCTTTCTACCCTTTAATGATACCTGATATGCACCAATGTGCTGTGTGATACCACCAAATTCATTTTCCGTAACATTCGCTTTACGAATTGTATCCAATAATGTTGTTTTACCATGGTCAACGTGACCCATGATTGTGACAACAGGAGGACGAGGTACTAATTTAGATTCATCTTCTTCTACATTTTGAAGTTGTTCTTCAATATCATCTTCGTCAACAACAACCTCTTTATGTACTTCCACATTGAAGTTCATACAGATCAATTCAATATCCTCATCAGACAATACTGTATTGATTGTTGACATATTTCCCATCATAAATAAGAATTTAATGATTTCAGAACTATTTTTGTGAAGCAATTGTGCTAACTGACCTACAGTAATCGCATCACTATATGTGATTTCCTTTACTGCTTCTTCCTTTTTAGGTGCATTAGACTGATACGAACTCTTATGCCCTTTTCGATTTGGTTTCTTTTTGTTTTTATTGTTGTTGTTATAAGCCATCGAATCACCTAACCTTTCATCTTTTCGATAATCGCTTTGGCAAAGCCACTATCTACAATCGTAATAGCACTCATCTTTTTATAAGAAACATCATCTAATACAGATGGTTCTACCACTATATACGGCACATTGTAATATGTGCATTTATCCTGAATCTTCTTCATACGGTTTTGTCCGCATAAAGAAGATACAAGTACAAGTTTTGCTTGAGATTTTTGAATACTAACAAGTAAAGAATCACCCTTTGCTACTTTACCAGCACGATAAGCCAGTTGTATCAAATTCGTAACTTTATTCATTGGTAATGATTGCTTCTAATTCCTGATAGACTTCATCGGGAATTTCAGTTTCTAAAGCTCTTTGTAAAGCCTTATTCTTTTTGGCAAGAGCCAACGTTTCTAAACTTTTAGAAATATAAGCACCATGCCCATTCTTTTTACCTGTCAAATCGATCTCAATTGTTTGTTCAGGTGTACGTACCACACGAATCAAATCTTTTTTTGGGAAACGCTCTTGTGTTACGACACATTTTCGCATTGGAATCTTACGCATGAAACCAACTCCTAGTCATCATAATATTCGTCATATTCTTCATAGTCAACATCATCGTCCCAGGCATTTTCATCTTCATATTCCTGTTCTTCGATTTCAGCCAACTCTTCTTCTGAATAGATTGGTTTCATATCTTCGTAGTTGAATTTTTTTACTTCAACTGGTTTCTTTTCTTCCTCAACCTTTTCTTTTTTAGGTTTAGAAATTTGAGGCTCCTCTTGTTTGTTTGAAGCATCCGCCATAGATTCAAATTTAGAAGTGTATTCTTTGACATCGGCAGCTGTCTTTTCTTTACGATTTTGTTTCGCAATACGAGCCAATTCTTCCATTTCATCGACTTTTTTTTCTTCAACTGTATTTTCTTTTTCAAATAAAGTATCTTGAGAATGTTCTTCAACAGCATCCACTTCTTCATCTTCATAAGTAAAATCAGCTACATCAATATTTTCGATATCAGTTTCATTTGACTTTAATTCTTCAATCTTCTGTTGTTGCTTATAAGCACGTTCTTTGGCTTTCTTTTCTTCGTATTCTTCTTGCATTTTTGCACTAATAGCCATGTAATCAATACCCAATTCCTGCATTTCACTTTCAGATTTGATATCGATCTTGTGATTTGTTAATTTAACAGCCAAACGCGCATTTTTACCACGCTTACCAATCGCTAATGACAATTGGTTGTCTGGAACAACTACGATCAATCCATCTTTTACATTTTCATTTGGAATCACCGCAACACCCACACTAGGGCTTAATGCATTCGCAATTAACTCACTAATGTTGTCAGACCATTCGAAAATATCGATTTTCTCACCATTCAATTCTTCAATGATTGTTTGTACACGACTTCCACGAGGACCAATACATGCTCCAATTGGGTCAATGTTTTCATTGTGTGAATAAACGGCAATCTTACATCTTTCACCAGGATCACGAGCAATAGCTTTAATTTCAATAATTCCATTGTAGATTTCTGGAACTTCACGTTCAAATAAACGACGAACAAATACTGGAGTTGCACGAGACACTAAAACTTGAGCACCCTTTGTTTCTTTGTTGACTTCAGTAATCACAACTAAGATGTTGTCGCCTTCCTTATAATGTTCTGTTGGAATCTGAGCTGATTTTTTCATCATCGCAAACGTTTTACCAATATTTACAATGACGAATTTTTCTTCAACCGTTTCAATCGTTCCTAAAACCATTTCATCGACTTTGTCACAATATTCTTCGTAAACCAATGCTTTTTCGGCTTCACGAATCTTTTGTTTCATTACGTTTTTGGCAAGTACAACAGCCGCACGATCAAAATCTGTAAAATCTACTTCTTCTCCAACCATATCACCTAATTGAATGTTTGGATTTTCTTTTTGAGCTTCTTCCAATTCGATTTCTAATTCATCATCTTCCACTTCTTCAACAACCATACGCTCGTGATAAATGTGAATCGTTCCAGCCTCAACATCCACACGAACATAAGCATCTGGAATTTCGATGTGTTTGCGGTAAGCCTTTGTCAAAGCTTCTTTTAAAGCATCTTCAACAATTTCTTTCGTTAATTGACGATCTGTTTCAATGCCCTGTAGAGCTTTTGCTAAATCTGCAACTTTAATTTTTGATTTCATCTTTTTTCTCCTATACCTTTACAGCCGTCATAATCAGCTGAATGTTACTCTTTTCAATAGTGATCTTCTTTGTTCTTGTTTTATCACGATATGAAATCGTTACATCATTTTCTGTAGCTTCAATTAGATCACCGATGACTTGATCTAAGCCTTGTTTTGGATCTTTCATTTTGACAAAAACATATTTGCCAACTGCCCTTTGAATTTCTTCATCCGTACGAAGCTCTCTTTCCGCTCCTGGCGAACAAACTTCAAGCATGTATTCTTTGGCATACCAGTCTTTTTCATCAAGCATTGTGCCAATCGCATCTGAGCAAGTCGCACAAGTATCCAAATCCATTGTACCGTCTTCTTTTTCAACCGAAACTCTTAATAATGGTGTGCCCTGATTTGTAATCCATTCTAATTCATACAAATGGCATCCATTGTCATTAAGAACTTCTTCAATCCATTCTTTAAGATTGTCCATACATTTCTCCTTAGTAGCAAAATATAAGGAGTGGTACGACCCACTCCTCGAATTTCTATACAATCTATTTATAGCACAAAAAAGCTTTTTTTGCAACTATTTGTTTTCTTCAAGCTCAACATGACGAAGAATAATCGTCTTGATTAGCTCAGCTGCAAGCTTTGGATCATCATTACATACAATATATTTGTATTGTGATACCATCTTCATTTCATTGCTTGCCTTGGCAAGACGCTGTTGAATGATTTCTTCAGGTTCTGTGCTACGACCACGAATACGTCTTTCCAATTCCTCCATTGAAGGTGGAATAATAAAGATAGAAATCGCATCTGGACACTTTTCCTGTACTTGAATCGCTCCCTGCACTTCAATTTCCAATAAGACATTCTTTCCTTCATCGCGCAAACGATTGACTTCCTTTAAAGGTGTTCCATAATAGTTTCCGACAAACTCGGCCCACTCTAAAAGCCCACCTTCTTGAATGGCTTTCTCAAAATCTTCACGTGTTGAGAAGAAATAATCTCTTCCATCCACTTCTCCAGCACGTGGTTTACGTGTTGTCATTGATGTAGAATACGCCAAATTTAGACGTTCATCTGTTTCAAAATATTTTCGAATTGTCCCTTTTCCAACACCACTAGGACCGCTCAAAATGATTAATAAACCTCTTTGCATGACAATCTTGCTCTCCCTCTTTTCATCCATTTTACAAGTCCAAACCATGTGTGTCAAATTTAATTTAACTATGTTATAATTCTTATCAGACTAAGGAGGTCCACTATGGCTATTGACGGATTATTTTTATACAATATTCAAGAAAAATTAAACGCATATACCCCATGTAAAATTGGTAAAATACAAAATATCAGCGATGAAGAAATATTGATTCATCTACACACACGAAATGAAGGAAACCAAAAGCTTGTCATTAATGTACATTCCAACACAAACCGTGTATATATCGCAAACTTTATTCCCAGCATTCAACCAGAACCATCCAACTTTGTGATGGTCTTAAGAAAGCTCTGTTCACAAGCCATTGTCGAATCTTTTGAACAAGTAGGCTATGACCGCATTTTATGTTTACACTTATCTTGTCGCAATGAATTTCAAGACCTTGTGAAATACGATCTAAATATCGAACTCATGGGAAAATACGCCAATATGATCTTAGTTAAAGATGGCGTAATTGTAGATGCATTAAAACGTATTCCTGTATTTGAAAATGCCAAAAGATTCATTCATCCAGGCGCAAAGTATGTAGCTCCTACTCAACCAGAGAAGAAAAATCCATTCGAAATCAAAGATATCGATTTAGATCAAAGTCTTGTTAAACAGATCTATGGCTTTTCACCCTTACTATCCAATGAATTTATGTATCGCATAAAAAACAACGAAAAATACATCGATATATTAAATGAAGTAGTGAATTCAAATATACTCTATATCTATAAAAAAGACTTTCATTGTATTGAACTCAAACATTTAAATGAACAACCAAAGACCTATACGATCATGGAAGGCCTAAATCATTTATATGAAGAAGATGAACAAAAAAAGCGGATCAAAGAACAATATGGCGATATCATTCGTACTGTAGAAAAGGAAAAATTAAAGCAAACAAAAAAACTTCCAAAGCTAGAACAAGCCTTAGAAGATGGAAAAGATTATCATAAATATCAAGAATATGGTGATTTGATCTTTGCGTATATGTACCAGATTCAAAAAGAAAAAACAATTGTATTACCTTCTTTTGAAACCAATGAAGATGTAACAATTCCAATTGATATGCGTTATGATCTAAAAACAAATGCGAATAAATACTATCAGAAATATCATAAGATGAAGCGTAGTTTAGTGATCTTAGAAGAACAAATTGAACAATGTAAACAAGATATTGAATACTATACACAACTCGAAGAACAGCTTCAACACTGCAGTGTCTTTGATGCTGGAGAAATACGAGAGGAACTTGTTAAACAACGTGTATTGATGCCTAAAAAGGACAATAAACGTAAAAAGAAGAACAATAAGCCAAATGTCCTTCATTTAGTGTTTGATGATTGCGAAATCTATGTAGGTAAGAATAACATACAAAATAACTATGTAACACACCAAGTCTCTAGAAAGAATGATTTATGGTTCCATGTGAAAGACTATCATGGTTCTCACGTACTATTAAAGAGTGAAGACTTTACTGAACCACAAATTCGATTATGTGCAATGTTAGCCGCGTATTACTCCAAAGGCAAAGATTCAAGTTCTGTACCCGTAGATTATTGTTTGATCTCACAAATCAAAAAGGTACCTGGATCTAAGATTGGTTTTGTGACAATGAAATCCAATAAGACCATTTATATTGACCCAGATGAAAATTATTTATTAGAAATCATTAAAAATCATCAAATAAAGTAAAAGAGATGGAAAATTCCATCTCTTTCTTTTATCCTTTTACTTCGACTGTAGAACCATCAGGACCTGGTGTGTTTTTCAAGTAATCAACGATTTCTTGACGCTTTTCTGCTTTACAAGGTTTACAGGCGATATGATCCATATCACCTGATACCAAAGCTTCAGCCATACCACTACATCCAGGGAATCCACAACCACCACAGTTATATCCAGGTAGTAATGATGTTACTTTCTCTACACGTACGTCTGCTTCTACTTTTAAATATTTGTCGGCAACACCTAGACCTAAGCCAAGTACTGCACCAAGTACAAGCATCATAATTACGGCTACGATTACCATATTTATTCTCCCTTCACTTGATTATGAGCTGGATTGTTTGTACAGGCATAATCCTTACATCCATCACAATCCGCTTTTAAATCTTCACACCCTTCTGGTCTGGGTGTTTTTTTATTCATTAAATACAAAACAATATAGATGGCGACTAATGCACCAAAGAACAATATTGCCAATAAATATTTCATTATACAATTCCTGTAAAGCAAGAGAATGCCATAGCCATGATGGCAGCCACAATCAAGGCGATTGGATTACCAACGAATGCATTTGGAACTTCACTTTGTTCTAGTCTTTCACGAATTGTAGAGAAAATGAATAATACAAGGGCAAATCCTAATGGAGTACCGATTGAGTATACTAACATTTGTGCAAAGTTATAACTATTAGAAATATTTACTAAACATACATTCAAAACAACACAGTTTGTCGTGATCAATGGTAAGTAAACACCTAATGATTTATAAAGTGCAGGACTTGTCTTTTTAATGAACATTTCTGTTAATTGAACTAAAGAAGCGATTACCAAGATAAATGTAATCAAATCCATAAATTCAAGTTGTAAAGGTACAAGTACTAAATAATAAAGTGCATATGTAACAAGTGCTGCAACAACGATAACGAAGACAACGGCAACACCCATACCGATTGCTGAGCTTTTCTTTTTAGAAACACCCATGAATGGGCACATACCTAAGAATTGAGTTAAGATAACGTTGTTAACTAAAACACTCGTTACTAAAAGTGCCATTAATTCACCCATCTTACTTTTCCTCCTTCGCTGCAGCTTCTTCTTTTGCTGTTACATGTTGTTTATAAGCACCAACAGCAGCGGCTAAAACCGCAAATGTAATGAAGGCTCCAACACTAGATCCAAAGATACTCACTGTGAAGTCTTCGGGAATAATGTGTAAGTTTAACCAAACTTGCGCTTCGTTAAATGGGTTTACCACTTTGATTCCACCTGTTGAAATCAATTCACGAATAAATGACATCGCTAGTACTGCTAGAGTATATCCTAAACCCATTCCTAAACCATCAAGAGCTGAATCTAAAACGCCGTTTTTACTTGCGAAAGCTTCTGCACGACCCAAGATAATGCAGTTAACTACAATCAACGGAATGAATACACCTAAGCTTGTATTTAAACTTGGCGCATAGGCTTGAATCAACATTTGAATGATTTTTACCAATGTGGCGATGATGACAATATAAACAGGAATACGAATTTCATCTGGCGTAATTTTACGAACACATGAAATAATCACGTTGGACATGATCAATACGATAATAACACTAACACCCATACCAATCGCATTGTTTACAGTTGTAGTAATGGCTAGTGTTGAACAAATTCCTAAGAACAATGAGAATACTGGGTTATCTTTAATTAAACCCGCTTTAAAGTTTTCAAAACGATTCATCTAGATAACCTCCTTACTTTAATGTATCGACAAGTTTTGCCGCTTCATGAATACCACTAACAACAGGTCCAGAAGAAACAGTCGCACCAGAAATTGTATCCAATTCACCAGTCGCATCTTTACCTTCTAGAGATTTTTTAAATGGAGCTTCTGTTACTTGTGATCCTAAACCTTTTGTATCGCCATTGCTGATGGCATTGTATTTGTCGATTTTCTTACTATCTTTATTAATAGAAACTAAGAATACAGTTCCTTCTTTATATCCACTTACACTCATGTTGAAGATATAAACGTTTTTATATTCATAAACCTTTTGAACCGTTTTAGAATCCAATTTTGCATCTACCAATTTAAAATCATTGGCGTTCGCATCTGGATACATAGCTAATAATGATTCTTTTTCTTGTTTTTCGTTATTTGCAGCAATAACAGGGGCCGTCATCTGATTCGCAAATGCCAAGGCACCACCGGCAACGGCTGAAACAATAGCCAAGAATAAACCTAAATGTACGATCTTGTTCATAGTGTTACCTCCACTGTTTCAACAACAGCTGCAGTTTCAGGAACCGTATCTACCTTTTGAATGGAACTAGCTGCATAGAAGCTTATAGCTAAACCAATCAAAGCTAGACATACACAAACAATTCTTGATTTTTTTACCAATTCCAATTGTTTTCCATCGAAACAAGATTCGATCCAAGGCGTAAACATATTCATCAATAAAATGGAATATAAACATCCTTCTGGAAGATTTGCTTTTAAACGAACTAAAGTTGTTAAAATTGCTGCACCCATCGCAAATACAACACGACCACTTGCACTTGTTGGACTTGTGACTGGATCTGTCAACATAAATACAGCACCAAAAATAACACCACCAGTTAATAGGTGCAATAATGGATACCAGATAATAGCTGGAATTCCATGGTATGAATCAATGCCTGTAATAGCCGCTACAACAGCTGTTAACACAAAGATTGTTCCTAAATATACAGCCGGAACTCTCCAATCAATAATTTGACGAACCGCAAGTACTACACCAATAATCAAAATCAAGATTGAGAATGTTTCACCAATAGATCCAGGATATGTTCCTAAAGCTAGACCTGCAAAGCCTCCATATTGAGACAAGAATGAATCCAATACAGCCGCATTGCTTGGTAACCAATGATAAGTGCTCGCAATCACTGTTGTTGGTGTTGCTTGTGAAATTAGACCTACACTAACACCTGTAAAAGCTTGTAGAATCACAGCACGTCCTACAGCTGCAGGGTTAAAGATGTTTTGTCCAAAACCACCAAATAATAATTTTGCAAGTACAATTGCGAATACTGTCGCAATAATAACTGCATAACAAGACATATTCACAGGTACCATCAAAGTTAAAATGATAGCTGTTACCCATCCAAATGAGCTCTTTAAGAAAGTTTTAACATCTTTCTTCATAATCTTTGCGAAAATGGATTCGCAAACGAATGTAGTAATTAAAGAACAAGCTAATAAAAGAACACAATGTAAAGCAGCACTAGCTCCCCATGCAGAGGCATAGTAAATAACGGCTGCTGCAAACACAACAAGTAAACTTAAAGATAATTCTTTCATGATACGTTGTGTTGACAAGTTATTCTTAATGCTTGGACTTACATGAAAAGTAAATTTCATTTGAATCCTCCCTACTTTTTCTTAAGCATAACAATACGTTTTGCCTTACGAACATTTTCAGTTACATCAATATGAGATGGACAAATATATGTACACATTCCACATTCGATACAACTCATAACGCCACGTTTTGACATTTCGTCAACGTCATTGGCTTTCAATGCAGCTGTAATTCTTACTGGCTGTAAACCACTTGGACAATGATCACTACATTTACCGCAACGTAAACATGCGATCGCATCATCGTTTGCAGCTGGAAGTACAGTTAATGCATTCATAGCACGATCAACGACAAACATATCATTGACAATGGTTTTACCCATCATAGGTCCACCTGAAATCAAGCGGACAGTATCTTGTGTATATCCACCACAAGCTTCGATAATTTCACTAACAGGCATACCAACAGGTACACATACGTTGTGAGGATCTTTTACACATTCCCCACTAACCGTTAGATTCTTTTGTGTGATGGCTTCTCCTTTTTCAAAGGCTTTCGCAATCGCGATGGCACTTGAAGCATTTCCGATGATAGCACCCGCTTCAGCAGGTAATCCACCATATTCTTTATGTAATACTTCACGCACTAAAACACGTTCCCAACCCATTGGATACACATCAGGGACTGGACGAACCTCAACACCAGCCGCATCTGTCAATACAGATTTCACTTTTTCAATTAAATCTGGGTGAGACTCTTTAATACAAATGTAAACCGTTTTAGCTTCAGCCATTTTCTTCATGATTTTTGCACCTGTAACTAAATCTTTGGCATCATCCATGACAGATCGATAATCGGCTGTGATATATGGTTCACACTCTACGGCATTGATCAAAACATAATCAACTCCGTCTGGCTTCATATATTTTACATAGGTTGGGAAACCAGCTCCACCTAAACCAACAATACCTGCATTCTTTACAAAATCAACACACGCTTCACGAGTAGCACTTTGCCAGTCTAATGGCGCAAAAGATTGAACTTTGGTTTGTTTAAAATCGCATTCAATCACCATGTGATTTTGTGGACGCAAAGAATTGTGCATACGCTTAACAATTCCTTTGTAAGTTCCAGAAACACTTGAATAAATTGGCACATAAAAACCTGACTTTGTTTCAGCCAGCTTTGTTCCAACGGATACAGTATCTCCCTCTTCAACAAGAATATCAAAGTCTAAAGTACGGCCTGCAACCAAAGGAATATAGACTTCCTTTTTAGGCATAAGATGTAATAATTCAGACTTTTCTGTCAATTCTTTTTTACCAGGGATATGCTGTCTCATTGGTCCTAAAAATAGTGACATATAAATCCTACCTCCCATTTACACTTTTTAATCATAGGCCTTTTTTTTCACAAGTTCAAGAATTTTTTGACAATTTCCCACAATTCAAATATATACTGACATTTACATTAAATTCATTTCATCCTATAATACTTTTATGCAAAAAAATAAATCCATTCTATCCTGGCTGGTTATATCCGTATGCTTTCTCATCTTTATTAGTTCCGTTATATTCTTTGTTCAAAATAAAGGTAATGAAACAACAGAAAACCTAAACGTTACATTAACAGATGTTGGCTTTGACACGCCCATTACACTTAATTGCTCATGTTCACAAGCCGATTTTGCCAAGTATACAAAGATTGTAAGAAAGACATTTAAAGAAAACAATAAACGCTTTGATCAGTACCACGCCTATAAAAATATGAATAACCTATATACATTAAATCATGAAGCTTATAATCATCCGATTCAAATGGATGAAACCTTTATAGATTGTTTAAAACTAGCCATGCAGATGCAGTCTGAAAACTCACAATTTGATATCAGCCAAGGCGCACTTTTAAATCTATGGCATGAGGCTAGAGAAAACACACAAATCCCTCCAAGTGATGACAAGATTCAAGAAGCTTTAAATCATATTGACTTAGATAAAATTCAAATATCTGGTCATGAAGTATCTTACTTAGATCCAGAACTATCCATCGATCTTGGTGCCATTGCCAAAGGATATACGGCTCAACTTGCCAAAGAAGCATTAAATAAAGCTGGTCTAACCAATGGATATATCAATGCGGGAGGTAATGTTGTCTTACTTGGTGAAAAAGAAGATGGCGCAAATTGGAAGATTGGTATTCAAAGTCCAGATGCAAGTGATGCCCTAGTTCAATATTCAACAAAAAAAGCCACTTGTTTAGTTACAAGTGGAGATTACCAAAGATATTTTACATATAAGAATAAAAAATATTCCCATATCATTGATCCTAAAACCGGTTATCCTGCAAACTATGTTCGAAGTGTAACTGTCATCACAAAAGATTCAGGCAAGGCCGACGCCTTAAGTACAACGTTGTTCTGTATGAGTGTAGAAGATGGAAAGAAATATTTATCCACACTGGATTATGATGTACAAGCGATATGGATCGTAGATAAAGATAGTGATGTTTCATCGGATTTAGAAACAAAAGATTATAAAATAATCACAACGGATAAAATAAAAAACAGAGTAACTCTTGTCAATTAGAGTTACTCTCAGATTGTTGACAAAAGCCTATACCTTTTCGTAAGGACATAGGCTTTTTATTGTATATAGGCAATTTTCGAAATGAAATTGTCTTTTTTTGTATATTTT
>NZ_JANFYN010000051.1 GCF_024460475.1 Holdemanella sp. MSK.7.32
TAAGACATTAACGGATGTAGAATGGTTGGATTTAGAAGAATTAGAGGAAAAGGAGAAGATTGAAATGTGTGAAGCTGAAAAGAGATGGCTAGAAGTAAAGTCAAAGGAATGGGAAGCTGAAGGGATAAGAAAAGGAATCGAACAAGGCATTGAACAAGGCAGCGAGAATAATCGTAAAGAAATGTATCAAACAATGGTAGACAAAGGATTCAGTATTTCAAGTATCGCATCCATCTTCTCGGTAAGTGAAGAGTCGATTGAAAGGCTGTTGATGAAAGCTTAGGTGTAGTTAAATGTGTGAAGAACATTTAGACGCTAGAACAAATCTTTGAGATTTCTAGAATGACTTTAAAAATAGAGTTTAATAGATGGATGTGGATTTCGCATCCATCTTCTTGATAAGTTAAAAAAATATAGATATATGCAGGATTGATATCATTTAGATAATGATATTTAGTCTTGATGTAGACGTTGTTTTAAGAAGTGTGAAGAAGTAGACATTATATGAATAACTAACTATAATAGAACTAGAAGTGAGGTACATAAAATGTCAATTGTTAAACTAACTCCTGCATTTAAAGACTACCTTTGGGGTGGTACTAAACTAAAAGAAAACTATGGTAAAAAAACAGATATGGATCCAGTTGCGGAGAGCTGGGAATTGTCTGTGCATCCAGATGGTCCAAGTATTGTAGCTAGTGGGGAATATGAAGGTTTGTCTTTCCCTGAATATTTGGAGAAAAAAGGAAAGAGTGTTTTAGGAACGAAGGGAAACACATTTGAGTTTTTTCCAATCTTAATTAAATTTATTGATGCCAAACAACCATTATCAATTCAGGTTCATCCAGATAATGAATATGCGCTTCGTGTTGAACATGAATATGGTAAGACTGAAATGTGGTATATCTTAGATTGTGAACCAGATTCATTTTTATATTTTGGTGTAAATAAAGAAATTACTAAAGAAGAATTTGAGCGTCGAATTCATGATAATACTTTATTAGACGTGTTAAAAGCGGTTCCAGTACATAAGGGAGATGTTTTCTTTATAAAATCTGGTACAATTCATGCGATTGGTGCAGGAATTCAGATTTGTGAGATCCAACAAAACTCAAATACAACATATCGTGTTTATGATTTTGGTCGTGTTGGAAAAGATGGTAAACCTCGTGAATTACATATTCAAAAGGCGATTGATGTTTCAAATCTAAGTCCGATTGAATCTGATTTTAAACCATGTGGTCCTGAAGAAAAGAATGGGGATTGTGATACTGTACGTTTAGCAACTTGCGAATACTTTACTACATATGAGTCTACATTGAATGGCACAACAACGCTTCATGTTGATGATGAAAGTTTTGGTTCTATCTTGTTGATTGAGGGTAATGCGACAATTGAAAATGATGGTACAACTTTAGAGGTAAATAAAGGAGATTCTGTATTTATTGATGCGAATAGTGGTGATGTAAAAATCACAGGAAAATGCCAATGGATCTATAGCAGGGTTTAATCCCCTGCATCTTTTTAGTTATGAAAGAATTTCAAAAAGATTTAATAGACTGGTATATTAAAAATCATCGTCCTTTAGAATTTCGCTTAAAGAAAGATCCTTATGAAATATGGATCAGTGAAATCATGGCCCAACAAACTCGTATTGAGGCTATGCTTCCATATTTTAAAAGGTGGATACAGCTGTTACCGGATATTGAGAGTGTCGCAAAGTGTGATGATGAAAAGCTAAATAAGTTATGGCAAGGATTAGGTTATTATTCGCGGTGTAAAAATATAAAGAAATGTGCCATAGAATGTGTTGAAAAACACAATGGAAAATTACCTTGCACAAAAGAAGAATTATTAAAATTACCAGGAATTGGCCCATACACGGCAGGTGCCATAGCTTCCATTGCGTATGGACAAAGAGTAAGTGCAGTCGATGGGAATGTGATTCGTGTATTTTCTAGGTTGTATGATATTTGTGAGGATGTTACCAAGACGAGTGTGAAGAAACAGATTGAAATGTTAGTAGATGAAAGTCTTCCTTCAAAAGAAGAGATTTCTTACTATAATCAAGCGTTGATGGAACTTGGAGCACTTATTTGTATTCCCAAAAGTCCAAGGTGTGATATTTGTCCAATCAAAAAATATTGCGAAGCTTCAGATCCTGCTTCTTTGCCTTATAAGCCAAAGAAAAGTGCACGTAAAATCGAGTATAAACATGTGTATGTTTGGATACATCAAAATAAGGTTCATGTTGTAAAAAGAGCGGATACCGGTTTGTTAGCAGGACTTTATGGCTTTGATGAAACGAAACCAGAACATATTATAGAAAGTATTGAATTAAAACCTTATATACATATTTTTTCACATGTAGAGTGGCATATGGATGCGACGTTGTGTATAGTAGACAGGGAAGATTCAAATTATAAAACAATTGAAGAAATAGAAGAGCATATCGCATTACCAAGTGCGTTTATGCCGTTTATGAAACAAGTAGAGGAGTATTTATGGAAAAAGTAGAAATTGAAAGTTTTACTTTAGATCATACTAAAGTAAAAGCGCCTTATGTGCGTTTGATAAGTGAAGAAAAAGGGCCCAACGGAGATATTGTATCAAATTTTGATGTTCGCTTATGTCAACCGAATCGACAAGAGATACCAACCGGAGTTATGCATACTTTAGAACATTTGTTCGCATTATATCTTCGCCCTAGGATTACTGGGTATTTAGATTGTTCACCATTTGGATGTCGTACAGGATTTCACCTTTTAGCATGGGGAAAACATTCAAGCAAAGATGTTGCGATTGCCGTAAAAGAAGCTTTAGAGCTAATCACAACTACAGAATGGGAAGATGTTCCGGGTACAGAAGAAAAAGAGTGTGGTAACTACAAAGATCATTCTTTATTTGGTGCTAAGGAATGGGCAAAAGAAATTTTAGAGAAGGGAATGAGTTGCGACCCATTCGAAAGAAAAATTGTGTAAGAGAATGTGAAATTCTCTTTTTTTATTTGAGTTGCCCTATTTATCGTGTCGTTTCTATGTTAAAATATAGTATAGTCTTTAAAAGGAGAACTTATATTATGGCAGGAATTTTTGGAAAATTATTTTCAGAAGAACAACGTGAATTATCTGCATTAGAAAAGATTGCAGATCAAGTATTAAAATATGAACCAGAAATGCAGGCACTATCTGATGATGAGTTGCGTGCAAAAACAGATGAATATAGAAAAAGAATTGCGAATGGAGAAACAGTAGATGATCTTCTTCCTGAAGCGTTCGCAACAGCTAGAGAAGCTGCTTATCGTGTAATCAACGAAAAACCTTATAAAGTTCAGATTATGGGTTCGATTGCGATGCACAAAGGTGATATCTCAGAAATGAAGACTGGTGAAGGTAAAACTTTAACAGCTACAATGTGTGTATATTTGAATGCACTTGCAGGTCAAGGTGTTCATGTAATCACAGTCAATGAATATTTGGCTGGTCGTGATGCTGCCTGGATGGGCGAAATTTATCGTTTCTTAGGTTTAACTGTTGGTGTAAATACACGTGATTTAAAACCAAGAGAAAAACGTGATGCGTATGCATGTGATATTACATATACAACAAACTCAGAACTTGGATTTGATTACTTGCGTGACAACATGGTTACAGAGGTTGAAGATCGTGTAATGCGTGGACTTCACATGGCTGTAATCGATGAAGTTGACTCTGTATTAATTGATGAGAGTCGTACACCATTGATTATTTCGGGTGGTAAAAAACAAACCGCAAATTTATACATTCAGTCGGATCGTTTTGTGAAGACTTTAATAGCTCCAGAATATGAAACAGATAAGTTTACTCATGAAAAAACTTTGATTTCTGGAGATTATGATATTGATGAAAAGACACGTCAGATCATGTTGAGTGAAGATGGTGTTCATAAGGCAGAAAAATTCTTTAAGATCAAAAACCTTTACGATATTGAACACACTCAACTTGTTCACCACATTAACCAGGCTTTAAAGGCAAACTACATCATGATGCGTGAAGTTGAATATGTAGTTAGTGATGAAAAAGAAATTGTTATCGTTGATCAATTTACAGGTCGTATGATGCCAGGACGTGCATATTCAGATGGTTTACACCAAGCTATTGAAGCTAAAGAAGGGGTTCCAATCAAAGAAGAAACTTCGACTTTGGCGACAATCACATACCAGAACTTCTTCCGTCTATATGAAAAATTGGCTGGTATGACGGGTACCGCAAAAACTGAAGAAGAAGAATTCTTATCAACTTACAATATGAAAGTTGTTGTTATTCCTACAAACCGTCCAGTAGCTCGTAAGGATCTTCCTGATGAAATCTATGCACATAAAAAAGATAAATATGCTGCATTGGTACGTGAAGTAAAACGTTTGTATGAAACAGGACAACCAGTTCTAGTTGGTACGATTGCGGTAGAAACAAGTGAGGTTATTTCACAATTATTAAATAAGGAACACATTCCTCATGAAGTATTAAATGCGAAAAACCATGCTCGTGAAGCAGAAATCATCGCAAAGGCGGGTCGCCCAAAATCAGTTACAATTGCGACAAACATGGCTGGTCGTGGTACCGACATTAAATTAACAGAAGAATCACGTAAATTAGGTGGTTTAGCTGTATTGGGTAGTGAAAGACATGAATCTCGTCGTATTGATAACCAGTTACGTGGACGTTCTGGTCGTCAAGGAGATCCTGGATTCTCACGTTTCTATGTATCTTTAGAAGATTCATTGATGGTTCGTTTTGGTGGCGACAAGCTACAAAAGCTATTTGAAAAAATGGGTGACGAACAAATTGAATCAAAGGCAGTTACAAAATCAATCACAATGGCTCAAAAACGTGTTGAAGGATATAACTTCGATATGCGTAAACAATTGTTAGATTATGATGATGTATTACGTCGTCAACGTGAAATTATTTATGCACAGCGCAATCGTATTTTAGAGGCAGATGAAGTGCATGATATGGTTCGTGTTGTATTTGAAAAAACAATTGAACAAACTTTACAAGCTAATTTATCGGATCAAAAGAAACAAACAATCGATGTTGCTGGTGTTGTTAAATCCATTGAAATGATGGGTATGGCTGAAGATAAGGCGATTCGTGCAAGTGAACTTGAAGGAAAGTCTTATGATGAAGTTAAAGAATATTGTGTAAATAAAATTTGGAATGAATATGAAGCTGAAATCAAAGATGTTAAGCGTCAATTCTTGCCTTTTGAAAAGACAGTTGTATTACGTAATATTGACCGTAACTGGATCAACCACATTGATATGATGGACAAATTGCGTAGTGGTATCTATTTGCGTTCTTATGCACAAAACAACCCTCTACAACAATATGTACAAGAAGGATTCGATATGTTTGAAGAAATGAATCAAAGAATTGATCGTGAAATCACATTCTTCTTATTAAAGGTTCGTATTCGTAAGGAGCATGCAGCTTAATGGAACTATATGAATTGAAACAAGGAGTGAGTACTCACCTAGAGAAATTACATTCTTTAGGTGAGTCACTTTGACTTATCTAGTAAAAATAAACAAATCGAAGAGTATGATAAACAAACTTTAGAACCAGATTTCTGGCAAGATCAAAAAAAAGCTCAACAAGTGATTCGTGCAAAAAATGCATTAAAAGATATTGTGGATCGTTATGAAGAATTAGATTTACAATTGACTTCATTAAATGATACGGCTGATGAATTAAAGTCTGAATTTGATGAAGAACTGATGATGATTGCCGAAGAAGAATATGCGGATATGGATAAAAAATTCGAGAATTTTGAAATCCAAGTTTTATTAAGTCATGAATATGACCAGAATAATGCGATTCTTGAAATTCACCCTGGAGCTGGTGGAACCGAATCTTGTGACTGGGCAAGTATGTTATATCGTATGTATACAAGATATGCTGAAAAACATGGCTTTAAAGTAACTGTTCTAGATTATTTACCAGGGGATGAGGCAGGTATTAAAAGTGTAACTTTCCTTGTCGAAGGAGATAAGGCTTATGGCTATCTGAAGTCAGAAAAGGGAGTACATCGTTTAGTTCGTATTTCGCCATTTGATTCAGGAGCTAGAAGACATACTTCATTTGCGAGTTTAGATGTTATGCCTCAATTCAATGATGAAATTGAAATTGACATCAAGCCAGAAGATTTAATTGTAGAAACAAAACGTGCTTCAGGTGCTGGAGGACAGCATATCAATAAAACGGATAGTGCCGTACGTATGGTACATAAGCCAACGGGTATTGTAGCGACATGTCAAAATGGTCGTAGTCAGCATGAAAATAGAGAAGAATGTTTGCGTGTCTTAAAATCTCGTTTATATCAATTAGAAATTGAAGAACAAGAAAAGAAGATTGCTCAAATCAAAGGTGTACAATCTGCCAATGAATGGGGTAGCCAAATTCGAAGCTATGTCATGCATCCATATAGCTTAGTCAAAGATGTTCGTACAGGATATGAAACAAGTCAAGTTCAATCTGTATTAGATGGAGATCTTGATGAATTCATCTTTGCGTATTTAAAATCACAGATCCAATAAAATCCAATCGAAAGGTTGGATTTTTTTCTATATTCGCTCATAAAAGTGTAAAATACTCTTATCAAGAGGTTAAAAATATGAATGTATATTATCATTTACCGGGCTTATTTGAATTCTATGAATTTTATAAAAAGTTTTTGCCCCTGTTTAAAAATAAACCAGAATACTTCTATGACTGGTGCAAGATTGGCTCTATCTATGGCTCACCATCTAATTGTATATGGTCTGGTGGACGCATCAGTTATGAAGATCATGATCCAAAAAAAGTGTTAGATTTAATGAAGAAATATAATATATCAGCTCGTCTTACATTTAGTAATTCTTTAATAGAAGAAAAACATTTATCTGATATAAAATGCAATGAATTATGTCGATTGTTGAATTTAGATTTAAATAATGGAATTATTATTCATTCGGATATATTGATGGAATATTTGAAATCTAAATATCCAAATTTATATTACGTATCTTCTACCACTAAAGTATTAACAGATTTTAATGATTTTAAAAAGGAAGTAGAAAATCCAGACTTTACGTATGTAGTCCCTGATTTTCGATTGAATAAACAATTAGAAAAGTTAAATTCACTTTCTGAATCATATAAACCAAAGGTAGAATTTCTATGTAATGAATGCTGCTGGTATGGATGTAAAGATCGTAAGGAATGTTATAAATCGGTTTCTAGACAAAATCTAGGCATTGATTGTATGGATCATATATGTAAGGCGCCTTATTCGAATGAAGGCTATCGCTTTTCTAGAGTCATGGAAAGTCTTGCATTTATTAGTTTAGATGACATTTTAAATATTTATGTTCCTATGGGATATTCAAATTTTAAAATCGAAGGAAGAGACTTAGGAAATGCTCTGTTGTTGGAATTTATTCTTTACTACATGGTAAAACCGCAGTACCAAATCCACGTGCGTGAAGAAATGTATTTAGATGCGATGCTAGACTTATTTTAGGAGGTTCACATGATAGAAAAAAGACATACGGTACGTAAATATTTAGATAAACCGTTAGATGTTGATTTAGTAAGTTTATTAAATGCACGTATTGAACAAAATAATAAATTGTATGATTTGACATTGAAACTCGTGATGAACAACTCAGATGGTATTTCTAGTTTGGCTAAAATTATGTCGAATAATACAGTACAAAACTATATCATTCTTGCAGGCAAAGAATGTTCAAGTTTAGATGAAAAGATAGGCTATTGTGGTGCTGACTTAATTTTGTATGCCCAAAGCCTTGGGCTAAATACATGGTGGTGTGGAGGCATGTTTAATGGTAAGAATGCTCTTAAACATTTAGATGATAAAGATGTTAGAGTCAATGGTGTCATTGTGATTGGATATGGAAAAACACAGGGTGTACCGCACAAATCAAAGACAGCTGATCAAATTAGCCATTACCAAGGAGTAGTTCCAGATTGGTTTAACGCGGGTATCAAAGCTTTATTATTGGCACCAAGTGCTTTAAATAGACAACCATATATAGTGAGTGGTGTGGGTAATAAAGTGAGCTTTAAAGTAAAAAGTGGAATTTTATCAAAAGTCGATTTAGGAATAGGAAAATATTTTTTTGAGCTTGGTGCAGGAAAAGAAAATTTTGAATGGAGTTCATATGATACGAATTGAAGATGAAATCTTTTTAAAAAAGAAATTTGATTTTGAAAAATTGAAAGAATTTGGGTTTTGTTTTGAGAATAACACATATATTTATTCAGAAGATTTTATGGATGGAGATTTTAAAGCTGTTATTGAAATATCGGATGTTTTAAAAGGTAAAGTCATTGATAATTTCAGTAATGAAGAATATATGCCACTACGCATTGAGTCCTTTGATGGAGAGTATGTTTGTAAAGTTCGTGAAGCATACAAATCCATATTAAAACGAATTGCGGATATATGTTGTACAGACGTATTCTTTGCGAATGATCAAGCGAATCGCATTACGAATCGGATTTTTCAAACTTATGGAGTAAAACCAGATTTTCCATGGAATGATGATAATGGTGTATTTCGCCATTTAGATACTCGAAAATGGTTTTCCCTTATTATGTATGTTTCGTTAGATGCTCTTTTAAAAGATGGAAATACCCGTATGGTAAACATTATGAATCTAAAAAGTGAAGAACACTATGATATTGATGGAATTTATCCGGCTTATCACATGAATCACAAGAGTTGGATATCTTTGGCTTTAGATGATACATTATCTGATTCATTAATTATGGAATTGGTTTCAAAAAGTTACAATTTAACAAAAAAGAAAAGACGCAAATAATGCGTCTTTCATACTTTTTAGCCAATTGGCTGATGATAAAACTTGCCATAAAAATGATTCGTCTTATATGAGTTAATGATGACATTTGGCGCTACATTTAATACACAATCAATCACATCAGCTTCTTCATAGCTCGAAATAACTGTTTTACAAATATAGAATTTCTTATTACTGTAAGCCCCATACGCATCAATAACACTCATACCATGTTTGAAGTTTTCTGTATAAGCCTTTGTGATAATGTCTGGATTTTCGGTTGTGATTTCAACAGTAATCTGGGCATATCTGTGATAGAAACGAGAAATAGTTTGGGTTGAAATAAATTGGAAGATAATTGAATATCCCGCATGTACCCATCCAAAGAAAAGACCGAAAATAATTAAAATAATCGTATTAAAAATAAAGACATAATCCCACAAGCTTTTATGAATCTTATTAGAAATGTACAGGGCTATAAAGTCTGTACCGCCAGTAGATCCATCTGCCTTTAAAGCGAGTGTAATACCAATTCCATATAAGAATCCACCAAATAATACGTTTAGGACTAGATCATCAAAGAAGGGAGTAAAAGAGAAAATATTTAAAAAGAATGATACAAGTCCAAACTGTAGGCAACTCAAGAATACAAATCGTTTTGAAACAGATTTATAACATATTAATGCTGCCGGAATATTTAACATAAGAATTCCTAATGAAATAGAAAAATGGATGTTAAATAAATTACAGATTTTATGCATTAATATCGCAACTCCGGTAAATCCACTAGACAATAAATTGCACGGATTCATAAAGACTTGAATTACATATACTTGAATAAAAGCACTTAATATGGTCATGATAATAGAAAGTATTAAGTGTAGGTTTTTGTTTTTTGAAAAATGTCGAATTTCTTTTGTCATGCGAATCACCATGGATAATTATATTGGAAAAGATTTTTAATTCTTTGAAGCTTCCTTCCTTGTACTAGGAAATTTCCTAATATTAGGAAAAAATGCATGTTAATAAAGAGGAAAAATTATATAAAATATAAATATGGGGGTGTACTAAAAGTGAATAAAAGACAAGAGAAAATTGTTCTATTGTTGAATGATACAAAGGCGTGGATGACAGGAAAAGAAATCTCTAAGCTTATGCAAGTATCGGATCGAACAATTCGTAGTGATATCGATGCGATCAATCGCTATTATGAACAGCCAATTATTGAATCCAACTTACGAAGTGGATATCATATTCGAGATGAAATCAATGTTACATTGCCTACAGCACAAAAATTTATAATACCTCAAACACCTCAAGAAAGATGTGTGTATATTATACGTGTGTTATTGTTTGAGAAAAAAGAATTAAACTTGATGGATCTGCAAGATCAAGTGTTTATTAGTGGTTATTCAATTGATAATGACATCAAAAGAATTAAGAAAATATTAGAGAATTATAACGATTTAAAATTGATTCGCTCTAAAAATCACATTCATTTAGAGGGTAGCGAAGATGAAATGCGCAAACTCTATAAAGATTTACTTACGGAAGAGACACAAGGAAATTTCTTGAACCTAAATAAGCTTTCGAGTATGTTTAAAGGTTTTGATTTATTAAAAGTCAAAGATATCATGGAAAATATTTTAAAAGAATATAATTATCGCATTCGTGAAATGGCAATTCCTATGTTGATGATACATATTGGTGTGGCGATTGAAAGGATGTTGCACCACAATTACATCAAAACAAGTCGTGGAACAGATCTTGAAAACACAAAAGAATATCAGATTGCCAAAGAATTCTTTAATCGTGTATCTAAAATTGTGCGTATTGATATCAATGAAAACGAAGTTGAATTATTGGCCTTATTATTGATGGGCAAAAATTCAATGAACCTTCAAAATGATTTAGTTTCTGCTTATAGTAAACATGGCTACAATGTGAATGAATTGGTTTCGCAAATTATCGAATCTATTAAAACAGACTATGATATAGACTTTTCAAAAGATGTAGATTTACGTTCTGGTATCGCACTACATTTGCAAGGGTTGGTTGAAAGAAAGAATAAAAATATTCATATCGATAATATGTATCTTCAAGAATTGAAGAAAAAGTACCCATTAGTTTTTGAATTGTCTATTCGTGTTGGTGAGATTTTAAATGAAGAATTAGGAATCGATATTTCTGAAAATGAGCTAGGCTTTTTGGCTCTTCATTTAGGTGCTGCCTATGAAAGAACGCATAATCATCAACATTATAAAGCCATTATGATTTATCCTGTGGATCAGGCTTTTGGTGATATTTTACTTAAGAAAGTGGATTTCTTATTTAACGAACGCATGGATGTGATTCAAAGTGTGAGTTATTTTGAAGAAAAGACAATAAAAGAATTAGATCCAGATTTGATTCTAACAACGTCACCACTACAACATAATTTAGATATTCCAACGGTTCAAATTTCTGTGTTTATCACAACAGAAGATGAGAGTCGTATTTTCCAAACGTTAAATGCGTTGGATAAAAAGAGATTTCAAAATGAGTTTAAAGCTCAAATCATTGATTTGATTGAACCTGAAACTTTCCATTTGAATTTAAAAACAGAAACACCAGACGAAACAATTGAATATATGTGTGACCACTTGAAAAAACTTGGTTACAGTGATGATGCGTTTAAAAAATCAGTTCTTCAAAGAGAAAAAATGGCATCCACAAGTTTTGTGTATTCATTTGCGGTACCACACTCATTGAATGTGGCAAGTTTTCGATCTTCGATTTCTGTTGCGTTTTTAGAAAAACCAATCAAATGGGGAGAATTTGAAGTGAAGATGGTTATGTTACTGGCAATTAATGAAGTATACAAAGATACTTTGGTTATGTTCTTTGATTGGTTAAGCAGTATGATCAATAACGCAAATCATTTTGTGGCTTTATTAGAAAGTCAAAGCTATGAAGAATTTATATCAAAAATAATCGAATAGAAAGGTTGTGCAAATATGGATAAAACACATCGTTATGGAGTAAAACTGAAGAAAAGTTCAGTAAATAGTTTTTATAGAGGCGTTGCCTATCTGATTGATTGGTATGTGGCAACAATGTTTGCCGGAATCCCTATTGTCTTAATTGGAAGCATTGTAAATCATACAACTTCCGTATCGCAAGACTTATCTAAAATTCCGGCCCCATACAATATTTTGGTAGCTTTGTTGGCGATTGTATTCTATTTAGGATATTTTGTGATTCTTGAACTGTATGTATATAAAGGACAAACCTTTGGTAAACGCATTATGAAATTAAAGGTTGTGAAAAACGATGAATCGGATGTAGATTTTAAAACAATTTTAATGCGCGAAGGACTAGGAATCATGATCGTTGAAGGCTATATTGCGAATAGTTCAAGTTATTTGCGTCAATTGATTCAAATCGTTACAGGCATTCCAATTATGGATATGGCGGTATATGTATTTGGAATTATTAGTGCTGTTTCTATTTTAATGGGTATGGCAAGCCCATCAAGAAAAATGATTCATGACCGTATTGCGAATACACATATTATTAGTGTGGCAGGTACGGAAAAGTAATTTCCTAGATGTAGGAAAACATTTAGTGAATTCATTATCAATAGCTGTGATAAAGTAAAGATAGCTAATAAAGGAGAGTGTTTATGGACAAGCTAGAAAAAATTTTAATGCCTATGGCAGATGTTCTAACTAAAAACCGAGTGTTAATCGCAATTCGTGATGGTTTCTTGATTTCTACACCATTATTAATTGTTGGCTCAATCTTCTTGTTGATCGCAAACTTCCCAATTCCAGGATGGGATGCTGCAGTATCATCAGTACTTGGTGCAGGTTGGACAGACTGGTTCAAGGCGGTATCTCGTGCATCATTTAACTGTACAGGTTTATTAACTGCATTAGGTACAGGATATGCGATGGCAAGAGAATTTAAAGCAGACAAAATTCAAGGTGCTGCCGTTGCATTGGTTTCTTATTTTATTTTAATGCCAACAATTCACACAGCTGTTAGAGATTCAGGTGAAGTTGTTAAAGATGCTGTTTTCGCAGGTTTAGATTTTGATTATATCGGACCAAACGGAATCTTCATGGCCTTGATTTGTGCGACTCTTGGAGTATGGTTATTTGCCTTCGCTTATAAAAAGGGATGGACAATTAAAATGCCTAAAGGTGTACCTCCTGCAGTTGCAGATTCATTCGCTGCATTAGTGCCAAGTGCTCTAGTTATGGGAGCTGCATTCTTAGTACGTATTGGTTTCTCATTTACAGAATTTGGATACTTCCAAGATTTCGTAGTAGCCATTCTACAAACACCATTGGAAGGTTTAGGAGATACATTAGGAGCTAACGCATTATATTCATTCATGTGTACTTTCTTCTGGTTCTTTGGTATCAACGGACCAGCTGTATGTAACTCAGTATTCTTCATTGGTAACGTATTAACTGCAAAACAATTAATCGCATTCGAAGCTGGTAAAGCATTACCATATATCTTCACAAACCCATTCAGTAACTTCTTCTGTAACTTCGGTGGTGGAGGATCGACTCTATCATTAGTAATTTTGATGGTTACAGTATGTAAGTCTGAACGTATTAAACAATTAGGAAAATTATCTATCGTTCCAGGATTCTTTGGAATCAACGAACCAATTATCTTCGGTTTACCAGTTGTATTAAACCCAGTTATTGCGATTCCATTTATTTTAGTTCCAATGATGAACTTGATCCTATCATATTTCGCAACATTATGGGGTATTATTCCACGTACAACAGGTGTAAACTTACCATGGACAACTCCAATTGGGTTCTCAGGATGGTTGTCTACAGGATCTTGGAGAGCAAGTGTATGGCAAATCTTCTTGTTGGTATTAGGAATGATGATTTATTATCCATTCATTAAAACATTAGATAAAAAATATTTATCAGAAGAAGCTGCTGCTGCAAATGAGTCAAGCGAAGAAGACGATATCTCATTTGACGATTTAGATTTAGATAATCTATAAGATTAGGAGGATAACACAATGAAAGTTATGATGATTTTTGACCAGACACAAGCTGGTTTAGGAGGAAAAGAAAGTCCTGATTTACCTATGGGCGGAAAAGCAATGGGAATTGGTTCTTGTGAAATGTTTACTCGATTCTTGGATCAACAAGGAGGGAAAGTCATCGCTACTTTATATTGTGGAGACGGTACTTTTTTAGCTGACCCAGAACTTAACGCAAAGAAGTTTGCGGCTATGGCAAAAAAATTTAATCCAGATGTAGTTATCTGTGGACCATGTTTCAACTATGCAAATTATGGTATCATGGCTGCTAAATCAGCTGAAGCAATTTCAGAACTAACGAATATTCCTGCTTTTGCGATCATGTCACAAGAGTGTGAAAAGGCTATTGAAACATACAAAGATAAAGTTACAATTTTAAAAATGCCTAAAAAAGGTGGAATCGGATTG
This sequence comes from Holdemanella sp. MSK.7.32, assembly GCF_024460475.1. Lineage (GTDB taxonomy): Bacteria > Bacillota_I > Bacilli_A > Erysipelotrichales > Erysipelotrichaceae > Holdemanella. The sequence continues at coordinate 14,313 of NZ_JANFYN010000051.1, forward strand.
AATGAATCATTAAGCGCTATGTGTGAATACGCTAAAATGTTAGTCGACAAAAAAGATACTGCTGAATTCTTAGAAAAACATGCTTATTAATAATGACCAGCTCGATTGAGCTGGTTTTCTGTACGACAGGCAGTCGTGCTTATAGTTGATAATCAATCACCGATTATCAACTGTT